>JAZRAP010000081.1:0-8807 GCA_045634665.1 Candidatus Nanosyncoccus sp. | reverse complement strand
CTATATATGTCATATAATAATCTTGTTTGCCCGGGCAATCCCCTTGCCATGGGTAAGTATTGTCACCAGAATAATAAGCCAAACCACCCAAGCTACTTTGATGCTCTTCCTGCCACTTGCGCTCCGCCGCCTGTTTTTCTTCGCGCGCCTGCTTCGCTACCGCCTCATAGGCATCCGCGTCATTTTGGTATTTCGCCACCAAATTCTCCCGCTCCTGTCGCTTTGCCACCAAATCTTCGCGCGCCTGTTTTTGCTGTGCCAATCTTTCTTCAACTTTCGCCTTGTCTTCTTCTAGTTCTTGCTTGGCGGCTTTAATCTTATTCGCCTGCGTATTGATCTGTTCTCTCGCCACCTCTTCTCGCGCCGCCTTCTCCGCTAAATCGGAGATCGAACTCGCCCCCGCCAAAATCCGAATCGGCTCCGCATCCGAATCAAAATGCTTCTTCACCAAAAGCTCCGCCAAAGCCTCTCTCTCGTCGTCAATTTTAGCCTGCGTCTTCTCAATCTTTGTCTTTAATTCATCAATATCCGCCTGCGTTTCAGCAATTTCGGCCTCTTTAGTCGCGATTTCCGCTCCCGTCTCTGCCACCTTGATTTGATAGGCGTTAGCCGAGCTCGAAGCCTGCGCCGCCGCTTTGTTTGCCTGCGCCTCCTTTTCTGCCGCCGCTACACATTCCGGCGAACTGGCACACGCTCTAGACAGCCCACTCGCATCAAACTTATTCACACCTAAACTCAAAAACGGCACTACCAAAAGTACTGCCACCACTATCAAAATCAACTTTTTTTTGTTTTTTGTTTTCATAGTTCTATTATAACATAAGCATCATCAAAAATGCAAATCTCTTATGTCTTGTGTAGATACTTTTGCACCGCCAACCGCGCCGAAATCCGCCCAATCAATGCCCCTACCAAGATAAACACCAAAAACACCAAAACCAACTGGTTCGATTCCAAAACATTATTAATTTGCGACACGTCAATTCCGTATCCTGCCAATTTCGGCGACAAGAACTTAAATCCGAAATAGGAAATCGTCGCCCCAATTAGCCCCGCGATCACTCCGCAAATCTCCGCTTCTACCAAAAACGGCCCACGGATAAAACCTTTGTCCGCCCCCACTAATTTCATCATGTAAATTTCTTCTCGCCGCGAGAAAATCGCCATCCGGATTGTCGAGAAAATAATCAAAATCGAAATCACCAAGAACACCGCCGCCAAAATTATCCCGCCCGTGCGTGCGATCCGCGCCCACGAAGTAATTGTACTAATCTCCGCCCTGTTCACATCGTAAGTCGGCGCCTTTTCCTTGTCCGTATTTGCCGTAAACGTTTCATCCGTCTCCACTATTTGCTTAATGCTATCCAGATTGTCCACATTGTAAACCTTAATCCGCATCGTCGACTGCATCTTGTCCACCATCGTCGCTGCCATCTCGTCATCAATTATTCCCAAAATGTCATCACTCGTTTCGTTCTCCGCCAAAAACTTCTGGTACTCTTCCTTTGAAGTCGAAGTCTCCACGCTCTTAATATTCGAGTCTTTACTAATTATCGCCGTCAAATCATCCAATGTCTCCTGCGACGTATTTGGCTTGAAATAAATCGTAATGTCGATTTTGTCTTTCATCATCTCGGCTGTATTTGTCAAAATCACACTCGCCACTACTGTAATAAACAAAATAATTAGCGTAATCGCCATCACCACTGTCGCTGCCGTCGACAGCCAAATATTCCGCCCAAATCCCTTTGTGCCATACTTTACTACTCGCGCCTTTTCACGCATTACATGCCGACTGCGATTCTTTTGCATCGTCCTTAGACTTTTCTTAGAAACCTTTTTTAGTTTCTCCATTTTTTCAGTTTTTTCTTTGCCCATCTAAATCACTTTCCTTTTTGGTTTCAATGCATGCCCCGGCGTCTGCACCGCCCGCAGTGGTCGCTTTGGCGCTGGCGCTTCATCCAACTTATACACCCCTCCCGTCTTCTGATCATCCACAATTTTACCATGTTTCAAAGTCACCACCCGCTTTTGCAGAGTATTCACAATGTTCTCATTGTGTGTCGTCACTAATATCGTCGTGCCAAAGTCGTTAATTTTCTTCAACAACTGAATAATTTCTTCCGTAGTCAACTTATCCAAATTTGCCGTCGGCTCGTCCGCAATCAAAATCTTCGGCTGCCGCGCCACACTCCGCGCGATCGACACTCGCTGCTGCTGCCCACCGGACAACTGATGCGGGAATTTTTTCGCCTGATCCGCCAAATCCACCAGCTCCAAAACTTTCGGTACCGTCCGCCGAATGTCCTTCCCGCTCATCCCGGCAATTTCCAACGCAAACGCCACATTTTCATAAACCGTTCGCCGCGGCAAGAGTTTAAAATCTTGAAATACCACTCCCAGCCGCCGCCGATAGCCCGGAATGTGTCGCTTTTTCACATAATCGAGATCAATCCCACCGATAATAATCTTCCCAGAGTCTGGGCTCTCTTCCTTGGTAATCATCTTCATTAAAGTCGACTTCCCCGCACCCGACTTTCCCACCAAAAACACAAATTCGTTCGGCTCAATATGCAAAGACACGGAATCAAGCGCCCGCTCCGTATCGCCCGGGTACTGCTTCGTCACCGAATCTAAAAGTATCATACCCCCATTATAACATAAGTTCTTTAATACTCAATGTGAAAAGTCAAATTTTTGGTTCTTTGCCCCGGCGCTTGATAAACCCCACCCGGTGTAATCTCCGCCTCCGGATACTTTACTTGCAATTCCTTCAAAACCTCCGCATAAGTCATATCCGTCGTCACCGTCACATCTTCTTTTTTCTTTTTTCCAAAATTAATCACCTTTTTCTCGCTCGCATTTTCCAAAATCTTCTCCAAATTCACGATCTCAAACCCCGCCACATATGGCGCCAATTTAAACTCATGTTTGACCGAATTTTTAAACTCCCCCACCACGCCCACACATTCTCCGTTCACAAAAATGTCTGCCGATCGTTTTGGTTCAAACGGCTGCCACGCGCCATCATCATATTTCCGCGGCAAAAACTCTGGCTTCACATTCAGCTCTCTCATTAGTTCCGCCACATACAACTTCGCCTTATAAAACGCCGTCTCCGCATTTTTGCGCTCCGCCACCACGAAACCCAGTGAATTCATCTCGGTCGGCACCGGTTCTCCACCCCACACCTTGCTATAAACCTTATTCATTTCAAACAAGGCAAATTTCTCCACCGGCAATTTCTCATTCAAATAAGTTTTTTCTAACAAACTCGGCACGATCGATTGTCGCACATATTGCAGCTCCGGCGAAATCGAATTTACAATCCGATAAGATTTTTTAGCGTCCTGCCCGGCCTTATCCAAAAGCCGCCCACTCACAAAACTATATGTCAAAACTTCATTTGCGCCAAACCGTGCCAAAACCTCCCGAATTCGCTTCTTAAGTTCCCACAACAAATTCTTTTCCGCCGTCTTATGCAAAGGCAAAGTCACCGGGATGTTATCGTACCCCAACAACCGTCCCACTTCCTCGATAATATCTTCCTTAATATGAATATCTGTCCGCCAAGCCGGCGCCGCAATTTCCAAAATACCATGTCTGGCCTTAATCTCAAAGCCGACATTTTCCAAAGTTTTGACTATTAAATCTTTCTCATATTCCGTCCCCAGCAATCCGTTTATCTCATCTGTTGTAATTTTCACAACAATCTCCGCTTCCGGCCCTGGATATGCATCCGCCACTGCCATCACCTTAAATCCACCGGCCAGCATCTCCGCACAATTTTCCGCCACGCTCAAAGTCTGATACGGCGGCTGCCCCTTCGTAAACCGCGTAATCGCTTCCGAGAAAATCCCGTGCGCCATCTGCGTCTTCCGCAAATTATACAGGCTAAACGTCGCCGACTCCAAAATAATCTTTCGCGTATTTTCGTCAATCGCTGTGGGCTTCCCGCCCATCGCCCCAGCCAACGCCACCGGCGCCTCACCCGAACAAATCACAATATCGTTCTCGTTCAGTAAAACTTCCTTATCGTCTAGTAAAACCAACTTCTCGCCCGCTCGCGCCAACCGTATCACGATCTCCGGCTTTTCCGAACCGCCCACCGCCACAAATTTATCATAATCAAAAGCATGTAGCGGCTGCCCGGTGAGAAGCATCAGATAATTCGTCGCATCTACAATCGGGTCTACCGGCCGCATCCCGGATTTACAAAGCATCGTATCTGCCCACGTCAAATATTTTTTCTTCAGCTCTCCGTGTTTTTCCAGCACTATCGCACTATATCTACTGCATATTTTTTCATTTTCGATTTTTATTTTAATATTATTATCAATTTTTAAATCATTTTTAACTTCATCTTCTTCAAATTTGACATTTAATATTCCGGCGACTTCGCGAGCAAATCCAACGATGCCAAAACAATCCGGCCGATGCGTCAAAGACTTATTCTCAATTTCCAAAACTAGATCATTTAGCTCAAACACATCCGCCAGCATCTCTCCCGGCTGTGCCGTCCCCGGCTCAATCTCCACAATTCCACTATGATCATCGCCAAAATCTAGCTCATCCGCCCCCGCCAGCATCCCGCATGATTCGTAACCTTGCATTTTCCGCTTGCCGATCACAAACGGCGCATCCTCATGTACCGAAGCCGGCACCACAGCCCCCGGCGCTATCCACACCGCCAACATCCCTTCCCGCACATTCGGAGCCCCACATACCACCTGCACCAACTCTTCGCGACCTGCATTTATCTGGCACAGTGTCAAATGAGTATCCGGAATAGGCTCAGCCTGCTCCACCCGCACTATATATATATTGTCATATTTATGTGTCTCATCGATCACCCCCTCCACCTCCACTAGCCGTGCCCCAATCAGCCGCACCAACTCCTCGTCCGTCACATCAATTTTTACATATTTTTTTAGCCAATTCAAACTAATTCTCATTGTCCAAACTCCCTCAAGAAATTAAGATTACCACTTTCAAAATGTCGCACATCGTTAAGGTCATACCTCAGCATCACCAGCCGGTCGATCCCTCCGCCCCACGCAAACCCGTGATACCTATCAGAATCAATCCCTGCCATCTTTAATACATTCGGATGAATCATCCCGCACCCTAACATCTCCAAAAAATCGCCTTTCTTACCGCCCAAACTCTTTGGCTTTTCAATCATAAACTCGAGCGACGGCTCCGTAAACGGGAAATACCCCGGCTGCGTCCGAATATTCAATTTCTGCTCATAATACTTTTCAAAAAATTCCTTCAAAATTCCTAGCATCTGTCCCATATTGCATTCCTCAGACACATACACCCCCTCACATTGATAAAAAGTATGCTCGTGCGTCGCATCCACATCCTCATTGCGATAAACTCGCCCCGGCACCACCACTGCGATTTGTCCGCCCCTATCCAAGCAACCACGATATTTTTTTAATACCCGATGTTGCATCGTTGAAGTATGTGCCGGCGGGATCAACCCCTCTTCCGTCCGAAAAGTATCATAACCATCCCGCGCTGGGTGATCCTTAGCAAAATTCAAAGAATCAAACATATGGAATTCATCATCCAACTGTCGCGACTCTTCTACTTCAAACCCCATCAACTGATAAATTTCCGTCACCCGGTCCAGCTCCATCATCAAAGGATGTTTAGACCCTTGCAAAGTCGTATATAATTCTGGCATCGGCTCATTCACCCCACTCCACGCTGTCACATCAAGCGGCAAAACCTCCACATCCAGAGCCTTCTTTTCTGCCTCCGTAATTCGTGCTAAGATCTCCTGCTTCTGCGCATTCAATTTTCGGCCAAACTCCGCTCGTTTCTCCGCTGCTACTTCACGGATTTTTGCTGCTTCCGCATTTAGCTTTTTTAACTCTTGTTTTAGCTTCTCCAACTCTTGCATATATAATACATTATACTACAAAACTGCGATTTCGCACATCCGCGTAGACTATATTCTCCATCAAAACCATCTCCCCCTCCATCACATATTCATTATCAAACATCACGATCTTCTTTTCGTTCGGATCTACCGCACCTTCAAAGGCATATCGCTCGCTCGCATCATATTCATTAATATAATTATAGTAGTCAATAATTGCCAAAGTATCCTCTACCGTTTCTTTCGAAAGTCCCGAGTATCGCGCCAACTGCCCCTCATATGACTCATCAATCGGATTCTCCTTATAATATTCGTCCAAATATTCTGCTACCCCCGACTTTTCAATAACCCCCATCGACTCCGCCAAAGACTGATCCTCGATGAATCGTTGGTAGTTCTGTTCCTTTTCTCCCCAACTCTCTCCACCAGCCACACATTTTTGCCCACTAATATCATCAATATGATCCACCGTGCTAGCACTACTCATCACATCTGCAATGTCACCAATAAACGGAATTCCTCCGATTATAGCATCCGCCACCCCATCACCGGTTGAGCCGGCGTCATATTTCGCCACAATGCTTTGATCCACCACTCCAAACGGCGAAGCCCGCTCGTCGCAATCTGCCACATAATTTTTAAAATCTTCGCCTGAAATTTTCACATTCACCACCTTTTCTTCCTCTTCTTCCTCTTCATCGCCCTCCGCCGCTAAACGTATGTCTCCATCTGCCGTCAAATCCGCCACCGCCAATTTTACATCGCCCATATCTTCCTTCGCTACCGTTTTGCCATCTTCATCTACCAAAGCCACCTCTCCCGCATCAATTAAATAATTAATCACATCCACCGGATCTTTATCTATCGATCCCATATCCGTCACGATATACGGATTACAAAATGCATCGCCAATCGCCCCAATCGAATACAAGTACGGACAAGTTTTTTCATATTCTTCCATATCCGGCAAATTGTCCGCAATCTCTGCTGCCACCGCCGCAGTCTTTGGTGTCAACGCCACCAGCGACGAATTCACCACCGAATTTGCCGACGTTAAAGTATTCATCAACGTCCCCGACCCCACGAATTTCATCAGTTGGGTCATAATCGACCCCATAAAGGTATTACTGGACGTAATATCAAACGGACTTAAACTCTGTCGCCCAAACTTCGCATTCCCCGCTACCCCTTCCGCCTGCGTCACCGCAAACTGCCGATATTTAGGAATCGTCGTCAGTGATCCCCCGTTCGCTCGATGCACACTCCCCATATACATCAGCCCTCCAGACGCCAAGGCATTTCCTAAATCTTCACCGCCCAACGTTTCCACTAAATCCCGTTCCAAAGTCGCCGTTAGCCACGGCGTCAACACCGCCAAAATCCCCGACAGCACCACCTGAATCCCTACCCCCAAACCAATGCTAACCGCCGCGTCCTTAAATATAGTTCCTAGACACGCCGTAAAAATACAAGCCACTATATCAATCCCTATATTGGCAATCGCCGCCGCCCCTTTCGCCAACTGACAATCCCTAAACGAACTAATACTCGTCCCAATCCCACCTAGCAACGTATTCGCGCTACTCATCAAATTGAAACTCTGCACACTTGGGTCATTCGGATTTACCCTGCCTTTACCATATAATCCGCCAATCCCCGCCGAATCCATCGCAGTCTTCTTAGTTGTTACCTCAGTCGTATTCAGCGAAGCGATCGCCCCGTCACTCGCTACTCCTGCCGCCGCACCGGTCGACTCCACCACTACATTTTTATTTTCCACTTTTTCATTCAAAGTATTTGTTAATTCGTGAATTGGTGCATCATCACCGTATCCAGCCTTCGTTTTATCTGGCGCCTCCAAATACGCCGTCGTCAAATTAATAATCTGAGATGCCTCGCTCGCCGCCACTATCAAATTTATCACTCCGATAAAATCCATAATCGCGCAGCCAATTGCCACCCCACCCTGGATTTTACCCTTAGCCTTATTTATTTTATCAATAGCCTCGTCCGCTTTCCCCCTCCCAAATCCCAAATTATTTTCCTGATCAGTGCTTTTTACGCGTTCTCCCTCATCGTCATAACCAGTCTCAGTTGTTCGTTTAATCCCACCCCCCTCCACCGATCCAATCCTCTTGCCAATCGTCTCCTTCACCACCTTCAAACCGTCACCCCCCGATTTTTCTTTCTTCTCCTTGAAATTCTGCCACATATTCCGCGTCAATTTATTATTCTTCAAAAAGTTCGAAACATTCGTCCCGTACCAGTTTGCAAACTGCCCCCGCCACGTCATCGACCCCGCATTATAAGCGTCAAAAAACTTTACATCACTCGCATATATTTTATCAAACGAGACCCCTCCTACCCGACTCGCCGACCCCTCATCCGCTGTCACGATCTTGACATTTCCACTTCCGTCGTTATATTTCAATACTTTTATACCGGTTCCGTTATAATCCTTATCAAACTCAATCCCCTGCCGTTTCAGTTGTTCGTTCTGTTTTTTCGTAATCTTAAAAGTCTCACCAAAGATCGTCCCTTTCTTCGGATTCTTCACCCGCCCCGACTCCATCTGCAACTTAAAAAACCTCGCCGACCTCGCATTTGCCGACACGTGCATCGAGTTAAAAGAATCCTGCATCTGCGCTACCAGCGAAAACGGCTGGAACATCTGCGTCCCCGCCATAATTCCCCCCACCGCAAAAATTATCATAAATATCCCTAGTATCGGCCCGGCCTTCTTAAAAACTCCTTTAAAATTTCCTTTTTTCAAATCCTTTGCCGCACTCGCTAGTCGTCCAGCTTTTTCCGTCGCGCTCCCCCCACCTGAATAGAACCCACCTCGCGCCGTTTGCTCTTCCTCGCGTGCCGACTCTGTCCCACCTTCCGGTCGCCACAACCCCCCACTCGCTGC
>JAZRAP010000080.1:0-3542 GCA_045634665.1 Candidatus Nanosyncoccus sp. | reverse complement strand
TTTGTTTTCGTATTCGGCTAGCCATGAGTCGATAAACTGTTCCATGAAATTGAAAATACCGGTGTCGGCCCATTGGTGTTCGCCAAAAGTCTCAAAATCCATGAAAAGATTGATGAGGTTGCCACGCAAGCAGTCGTCGTTTAGCCACTGTTGGTATTTGGGAACAGTGAGCGGCCACTCGCTCCAACCGCGGTTAGAAAAACGGAAGGCGATATCGTCGGAGAGACGGTAGTTTTTGAGTAAGAGTTTGAGATTTTGACAGCCGGCGGGACGATAGACGTGATTGGGGCTGCGCCAGCTGAGAACTTTGTCCCAACCTTCGGCGAGGATGCCTTTGTAACTTTTTTGATCGGCCCACTGGGCAAGCTGATCGTTGTAGGCTAGCTCGGTATTACGGAAGACTTTGGGGGTGACGCCGAATAAATTGCGGATTTTGCTGGCGTGGATGTTGACTTGCTCGTTGAATTCGTCCAGATTGTAGAAAAAGGCGAGCGAATGATAATAAGTTTCGCCGAGGATTTCGACTTGGCCGGTGGAGACGAGACGACGAATTTGCTCGATGAGGGAATAATCCCATTTTTCGGCTTGTTCGAGCCAGGTGCCGGTGATGGAAAAGGAAACTTTGAAATCAGGATGTTTTTTGAGGCTTTTTTCGAGGAGATCGAGCATGGGGTGATAGCTTTTGGCAGCGACTTTTTTGAAAATGCGCTCATTGGATTGACGACCGTGATAGTCGTCGTTAAAATAATTCGAATCGTTTCCGACATCAAAAATTGAATACTCGCGATAGCGGACGGGCTGGTGGATATGCAAATAAAGGCAAATCGCTCGCATTATCAATTCCTCTTATGTTTTACAGTATTATTATAAACGTTCAGACATTTTTTGGCAACTTTGTCCCACGAGATTTTTTGGTATTCTCGGCTGACGTTGCTGATGAGAGTGTCTTTAAGGGCGGAACTATCCGCGACGGCGAGAATTTCGTCGGCAAGTTTCTTGGTATCCCAGAAATCGTATTTAAGGGCAGACCAGATGATTTCGGAAACACCGGACTGGTGAGTGAGAACCAGGACGTCACCGTGGTGGGCGGCTTCGAGGGCGGTGAGGCCGAAAGGCTCAGAAACGGAGCTCATGACAAAGATGTCGGACAAGGAATAGATGTCGCGCAATTTTTGGCCGCGGATGAAACCGGTGAAAATGACATTTTTGGCGATGCCGTATTTGGCGGATAAATTGATTAGTTCATTGCGCTCTTCGCCGTCGCCAGCGAGAATGAAGACGAGTTTAGGATTTTTGCTGATGGCGAGCTGGGCGGCTTCTAAGAGATTTGGTAAACCTTTTTGAATAGTAAAACGCCCGACGGTAGAGACGATAGTGTGACCAGACTTCTTGAGCTGTTTGATATAATTATATGTAGAAAAATCAAAAGTGTAATCGTCGTTTTGATAATTTTGGTCGAGAGAATTATAAATGACCTCGATTTTGTTCAAAGGGATGTGGTATTTTTCGTGGACGAGACGCTTAGTGGACTCAGAAACGGCGATAATGCGGTCGGCGAGCATAAGACCTTCATGTTCGATTTCGTGGATCAAAGGATTGCCAGCGTGCATGCCGGCACGGTCAAATTCGGTGGCGTGGACGTGAGCGATGAGGGGCGCGCCATGCTGTTTTTTAGCGAGGATGCCAGCTTCGTAGGTTAGCCAATCGTGGGCGTGGACGAGATCGGGATGGTGGTTTTTTAGATAATCTTTGACGTAGTTGCAATATTCGTGTTGGATTTCGCGAATAGAGACGGGGGTATTTCTGGTGGAGCTAGCGATGATTTTTTGGTCGATGACGGAAGAAGCGTAGCTGCCGCCGCCAAAACGGTGAATCGGGTCGAGGTTGGTAGCGGAGAGGACGTGCATAAAATCTGTGCCTGGATGCTCGGCAGAGTAGGGGATGACAAAATCAATATCGATGCCCTCTTTGGCAAGAGCGCGAGCCATGTTTAGACAGGCTACGCCGAGCCCGCCGCTGTTGTGTGGCGGCAATTCCCAACCAAGCATTAGTATTTTCATCACTTACTATTTTAGCATATTTTGAGAATTTGTGGTAAAATGAAAATAGCACATTGAAGGGGTGTAGCTCAGTTGGTAGAGCAGCGGCCTCCAAAACCGTGTGTCGTGAGTTCAAGTCTTGCCACCCCTGCCATTAATAATATGATATAATAGGTGCATGATGGAAGGTAATAAATCTAAACCGCGCGCACTTTTGGTATTTGGTGCGCCTTGTAGTGGGAAAACGACTTTTGCGGAAAAGTTCGGTAAAAAATTCAAAATTGCAGTTTATGATTTTGATGAGCTGAGGAAGGAACATGAGTTTTCGCGTCAGGACATTTTGGTGATTTTGGAGCAAATTTTGAAAACCGGACAGAATATTATAGTAGAGGGGGAGCTGGATACGGAAAAAGAGCGGATCGAGATGCGGAATTTGTTGAGAGAAAATGGCTACGAGCCATCGCTGATTTGGATTCAGACGGATGTAGCGACGATTCGGGCGCGTTTGAAGTCTAAATTTAAGTCTGTGAGCAGAGCTAAAGATTTTTACGATACAGCGGTGGCTGGGATTGAGGCGCCGGGTGAAAATGAGCGCGCGATTATTTTGTCTGGCAAACATACTTTCGAAACTCAGGCCAAACACGTGGTGGCGGGGCTGGCGGATCTAGCCAATACTAAATGATTATCAAAGATGCGGAATTTGGGGAGGTGATTGTACGCAAATCGCCTCTAGCTAGGGGGATAAAATTTTCGGTTTCGACTTCGGGGCGGTTGGCCATGAGTGTGCCAAAATATACTTCGGATTTTTTGGCAAAAAGGTTTTTGAATTCGAACCGCGAAGTGATTCGAGAAAAACTGCCGATTAAAAATCCGGCCGAGCAACGGGCGCGAGATTACCAGAAAAAACAATTGGCTAAAAAAGCGCGGGAGTATTTACCATACCGATTGGAGTTTTGGGCGAAGAAATATGGGTATAGTTATGCGAAGTGTCGTTTGACGCACGCGAATACGCGGTGGGGGTCGTGTTCGAGTAACCGGACGATTTCTCTCAATATTGGCTTGATGCAAGTGCCGGAAGAACTAAGGGACTATGTGATTTTGCACGAATTGGCGCATTTGAACCACATGAATCATTCAAAGGATTTTTGGGCGGAAGTAGGCAGACACGACCCAAAATACAAAATGCATGAAAAAAAGTTGAAACTTTTTTCGCCTGGTTTGTAATTCTCGTGTTATAATAGTGGCAGAAGGAGGAGAGTGTGGAACTAAGACGCCGCGGTGATCCGAGATTGGTTTTCTTGGTGCTGAGTTTGGTGTTAGCTGCTATATATATTATAGTGGGTTTACAGCCGGCTGAAGCGGCGGATTATGAAATTTCCGCACAGCTTTCAATCCCGACCGTGGGGCTAGCTTCTGACGTGACGGAGCTAGCCTTAAACGGTCAAAAGTTAGATACGCCGGATGCGATTGTGGGTTCCTACGCACGGGCTGAGAACAAAACTT
>JAZRAP010000079.1:0-11020 GCA_045634665.1 Candidatus Nanosyncoccus sp. | reverse complement strand
GTGGCCGAATTCGCACAAAAACACACTTTTCCCGCTCTGCCACCTCTGTAATTTTTTGCATAGCCTCTCTGGCCACGCCTTTGTCGCTCCAATTTATCAGCGGCCCACACGGGATCTCCAGATACCGCCCCCTCTTGGCATTTCGCACCACCATCAAAGCGCGTCCAGAATTTCCGCTTTTGCCGCCAAATTCTTCTGTTATCACCTTTTCGCCCAAAATCTCGTTCATCTTGCCATAGGCCGGCGACTGCAAAAAGTTCGCCTCGGGGAATTTCTCTACGATCTCTTGCCATCTCTCAGCCATTTTCGCTCCTTATCAAATGCTTTTCTACGATTTTTCGCGCCCGAGCTAGCTCACCCCTAGAATAATAGGTCGGGAAATTGATAATGTGCTCGCTTACAAACACCGCCTCCGGACACTCCTCCTCCGGAAAATGCACTTTTTTGTAATATCTCTCTGGCGACACCGGTTTTTCATACCACAACCCGTCAAAATAATACCCCGCCGCCCTCAGCTCGTCTAGCACCGCACCTCTGTCATCAACCAAGCAAAATTCCCGCAGCGCCGGCTCACCAGATTTGTTCAGCTCCCGAAACTGCCTTAGCGCCAACTTCGCCTCAAATTTGCTAATTTTCCGGGTCAAATCTAGCTTATTGTCTGCCGATTTCTCCACCCAGTGAATTTTTACCAAACACCGCATCAGCGCCCCACCGAGGCGCACACCCATCAGCCCTCGGCAAATCGTCCCCCAAAAAGGATAAAACCTCGCCCGTAAGTGGTCCGACGGTCGCGGAGATTTTGCAGGCGCTTTAATCTCGTGTAAACAGGGATCGCGCAGTACCACCGCCCCGCCACTTACCGTATCGATCGACTTGTCTTTACCAAACGAAAACGCTACCCCCGCCCCCACCGTACCGGCTTCTCTCCCATCCGCATATTTCACCCCCACACAGTGCGCCAAATCCTCAATAATCGTCAAGTTATGCTTCTTCGCAAACTTCTCCACTGCGGCAATATCCACCGGATTGCCTAAACTATTCTGAACTATTATCCCTTTCACGCCCGTATCTACTTTTTTCTCCAAATTCTTCAAATCAAAGTTCAAATCCTTTCTAGAGATATCCGCCCACATCGGCTTCAATCCTGCCACCGCCACCGCCTCATACACCGCATAACAGGTAAACCCGTTCACGATTACCGCATCCCCCGGTTCAAAATAAGCCTTCAGGGCCAAACACAGCCCCGACCGCCCATTTTTACATAAAATCACCCTTGTATCATCCTCGCCATACCGTTTCCTCAAAAACCGTTTCAGCTCCCGGCAATCCTTTTTCCGCCCCCAAGCCAAAGTATGTCGCCAAACCTCCTGAGTAGTATACCTCGCCGCCATCCCTAAAAAGTATCGCCTCACTTCTTTTTCATCCTTTCCACTAGCGTCGCCAGCGCCCGCGCCAGCTCCTCCGGCGCAGAAATATACGGCGCGTGTGTCCAATTCGCATAAAACTTCAGCTCCGCGTTTGGCAATTTCTCATACATCTCCGTAGCCTGCCGCGGCGGCGTAGTCGTATCCTTCTTCCCCCAGAGGATAAACGTCTTCGTCTTGACCTTAGAAAGATCCAATTCCTTATCGGACTCCAGCATATTCGCCAAAGTCTGCTTCATGTTCTCCGGCGCCCGCGAATAATCCGTTGAGCCAGTCACCCGATGAAAAACTTTATCCACCACCGCGATTTTCTTCAGCGGTTTACCGATCTTCGCCACTTTTTCCACCATCTTTTTACGCACAGACGGCTCATAAATCCCCGCGCTGTCCAGCAAAATCAAATACTTCAACTTCTCCGGCCGCGCCGCACAGAGATTTAGTAAAATCCTACCCCCGTTCGAATGCCCCAGCGCCACCGCTCCATTCGGGATTTCGCGGTCCGCCCACTTCATATAATCATAAATCGTAAACACCTTCCCGGACTTCTCAGTCAGCCCCGGCACATGCAACATCTTCACACTAATCCCCCTGTCGCGCAGCAAATCAATCGTCCGCTTCCACGGCTCCACCGTATACGTCCACCCGTGTATGATATAAAGATCCGCCACTAAAACCCTCCTCTCATGAGTCTAGCCCCCAATTTTTGCGTCGCGCCACCGCTGCTTTTTCTCGCCGGCATAATTTACTAGCATCAGCCGGATCCGCCAGTAATTTCTCAATCACCCACTCCAAATACTGGCTCCCCTTGAAAATCAGCGTTTCTTGCCCAGTCACGTTTTTCCGGATGTATTCCAAAGCCTTGCGTGGGTCCAAAGTCGCCACTGCCGACACCCCTAGTTTTTTCAGCTCCGGCGCGGTATATTTTTTCGTCCGCCGCCCCACCAGCACGACTTTCTCCGGTTTCACCTTCGCAATCAAATCCGCCAGCCGCCGATGTTCCTCTTCCGCTAGTGACCCCTGATCCACAATGTCCCCGATCACCAGCCATTTGCGCTCCGCGTGCATCCGCTTCGCCATATCCAGCGTCGAAGCCATCGAGATCATATGTGCATTATAACTACTATCTACAATATCAATCCCCTTATACCCCTTAAAATGCGAACTCCGCCCCGGCGCCGCCTCCATCCCAGAAAAATCCGGGTTAAACTTCAATTCCAAATATTTCATCAAATCCTGCAACACAAACAGATTAAACGCCACATCTTTCGGCTCCGGCCGGTCAAAATGAAAAGTTGTATCTCCATAGGTAAAGTCCGTCGAATCCGGATAAACCACATATTTCTTCATATCAGTCTTTTTGATCGGCACCACCTTTGCCGCGATCCCCTTTGTCGCCTCCACCATCAGCTTCGCATCCGCATCTATATATACGCGTTTGCTCGTATTAGCTGGCAAATTCGCAAATTCCGCCGTGATCGCCTCTGACAAGTCCTTAAACTTCCCCTCTTCCACCACCTTTTCAAACTGCACCGCGTGCGATAGTCCGATCGATACCCAGATCGTCACCTCTGGCTTTAGCCACTCGGCCAAAAACTCCGCCTCATGCGGCCGCTCCCCGTCAATTTCCACCACATAATACCTCTGGGGGAACCGCTTAAACAGCGATTTAAAAGGCGCCGCCGCAAACAGGTGTATCCATCGCCATTTAGACCCCCGAACGCCCGCCAGCCCCAGCAAATCAAACGACACGCCAAATGCCGAGTTGGCATCATGCGAATAGTGAGCTTTTTCGCCCATTTCGTATTCAATCATATTCAGCATCGTGGTCTTCCCCGCCGACCCCGTCACCGCTATTACTCGCGGCTGCCACCTCTTCAAAACTCGGTTCGCAAAATGCCGAAAATACCTCGCCGCCACGAAATAAAACCGTTTCTTTAACTTAGAAACACTCATATACCCCATTATAGCATACCATGGCCATTTCATTGTAGCTTTCCTCCCGCCTCGGTTGATCCCCTTGCTTTTTAGAAAAAAATATGTTATTCTTCAAAAGAAGCCTGTCTCTGTAGACGTAGGGAGGGACTTTGTAGCTTTGCAGTTCGATGATGAGACGATAAAACCTAAATAAAGGAGGCTCAGACACCAGAAAAACACAACTAAGAATTATGGTTAGCCCGCATAGGAGAGGTGGAGAAATGTATGAAGATTTGGAATTCAGCCTTGTAGAGACTAAATTAATGGAGTGGCAGGACAAAGAAGCTATGGGGTGGGCTTTTGAGGAATTTCAGCGTGATTGGCTCGACAAAAGATATGCAAGCTATTCACATTTGAGCTTTCATTCGATGGCCGATTTCCGGTTTCTTAATCTTGAAAAGCGTCGTGAGGCTCTAGAGTATTGTCTGCATCTGGCTCGAACGCGCTTCTTCAGTGAGAAAGATTCATATTTGCGGGAGCTTAGCATGATTATAAGAGAACCCGATCCCGAAACCATTTTCCTTGTTAATTCGGCCTCAAAGATACTCGATTGTGCCCCCGCAGAATTAGAATCCTTTTTAGCCAACAAGGGTGGCGGCATTTTAATGGACATATGGACTATACATAAATTTCGCGACGAAAAACAGCCTATCTACGGGAACATGGAAGGGGCTTTAGACGCCATCAAGAAAGAGCGTCGTAAACACACCGGATATCTGGGGCTCGTTCGGCAGTTAATAGATTTAGGCGCAGACGGCTACCCAGACGAAATGTTCCCGGAAGATTTTTACTGGCACTACAGTTCGGGCACCCCAGTCGTATTTCTAGCTCACCCTCGCGAGAAGTCCAAGGAAGGATGGCGCATCGGTATACTTAAAAATCACTCATTCGACGATTACAAGTCATACTATGCATTTTATCCTGGAGACAATATCAGCATTACTACCTCATTGGGTCTTCCCCACATAAAAAGAGGGGACTATATCAAGATAGACCCAGGCAGTGTAGTGCCCATACCGGTGGCAGAATTCTATCAGGAACACCCTGGCTTATGGCCCAAACATCGTGAGGTGTTAGATATGCCCGAATTAGAACATATTCCGGATATCCTCAGTTGGCCCGACCCCGTTTAGAGTCCTTCTCATCATTAACCTGACCCCCAGTATGATTGCTGGGGGTTTCTTGCTAAAAGATCTGAATTTTACATCTTAATCTCAGCATCCACCCCAGCCGGCAACGACAAGTTTTGCAAGCTCTCAATCGTCTTCGGCGTCGCATTAGAGATGTCAATCAACCGCTTATGCACCTTCATCTCAAACGCTTCCCCGCCGGTCTTGTACACGTGTGGCGACTTTACCACGGTAAAGGTAGACCGCTTAGTCGGCAAAGGAATCGGCCCGCTCACGCTCGCCCCAGTTCGGATCGCCGTATCCACGATTTGCCGTGCGCTCTGATCAATTACCCGGTGATCATAAGCCTTCAACCGGATCCGGATTTTCAGCCCGCTATCTTTTTTGCTTTCTGCCATAATTTTGTCCTTTCCTCTCTATAACCTCAGGTTCGCCCCTAGACAGGCCGCCAGTGAGTTTTTAGAGATAGATAATTAATTTACTATGGCGCCATTATACCACCTCAGAGGCAAAAAGTCAAATCCAAGCCAGCATTGGCGGCTTACTCTTGACGAATTAAACTTTTTGTGCTATAATTGAAAGTATTGAGCATGTCATACGATAAAGGAGAGTGATTTTCTATGCTCATGCACACTGATGGTTATGTAGAGGTCCTGGCTGCGGGCCACGCAACCCAGGAGGAAGCTCTGGGCTATCTGGATACCGCAATCGACCTGGTCAAGCGGGTCGAGGAGTGGGATGTCAGCGCCGAGTTGCAGATGTTCCTCGACCAGAGGTCCATCCCGATATCGGAGTACAGCACCCCGAAGGAATTCATCGAATTCCGCGATTTCTGGATGGGCGAGCTGCACCACGCCAGCGTGGACGCCGGTTTCGCCGAGCACGTGGACTACCGGCGGATTCGCGCCATGGCTCGTGCTCTGGCTACCAGCTTCACCAGGCGCAACTTCTACCTGGAATTCCTCCAGGAACGCCGCAAGGGCATCTTGGAAGGCAAGGACTACAAACTCCCGTCCTTCCACGAACTGGAGCTGCGCTACCAGTATCACCTTTACGCCCTCGACCACGATGACGTAGGCGTGCCCGTCGACAAGACGTTCAGGGAATGGTGTGATACCGACGAATGTCGCACCTTCTTCGACGTCATGGAGCTGCAGCCCAAAAACGACTAGCGTCCGCTAGGCCCCCAAGCCTTCGCCGAGGCGCCTCCATAACCAAAAACCGCCCCTGTTTGCACGGGGGCGGCTTTCTTTAGGCTATAAAACCTTACTTGATAACCTTGGTGATCACACCGGAGCCAACCGTCTTACCACCTTCGCGGATTGCGAAGCGGTCGTTGTCGTTCATAGCCACTGGCTGCAAGAGTTTCACCTTAAAGGTGACCTGATCGCCAGGCATCACGATTTCCTTATCGGCTGGAAGCTCTACTTCACCGGTCACATCAGTGGTGCGGAAGTAGAATTGCGGCTTGTAACCCTTGGAGAATGGAGTGTGACGGCCACCTTCCTCTTTCTTCAAGATGTAAACCTCAGCCTCAAACTCGGTGTGAGGAGTGATAGTACCAGGAGCAGCGATCACCTGACCACGCTCGATTTGGTCACGCTCAATACCACGGAGCAAGAGCCCAGCATTATCACCAGCTTGACCCTGATCCAAAGTCTTGTGGAAAGCCTCAATACCGGTTACGACAGACTTTTGGGTGTCTTTGAGGCCAACGATTTCAACCTCGTCGTTCAATTTCACAATACCCTGCTCGATACGACCAGTCGCCACAGTACCACGACCCTTGATCGAGAAGACGTCCTCAATCGGCATCAAGAACGGCTTGTCCAAATCGTGTTCAGGTACGTCAAAGTATTCGTCCATCGCGTTGATGAGCTCCATCACCGCGTCTTCGTTCTCTTTGTCACCTTCGAGAGCCTTGGTAGCAGAACCCTTGATGATTGGGGCGTTGTCACCATCAAAACCATATTTGTTCAACAGTTCACGCACATCCATCTCTACTAGTTCTACTAGTTCAGGGTCAGCGAGATCCATCTTGTTCAGGAAGACAATAATCTTCGGCACATTCACCTGGTGAGCCAAAAGCACGTGCTCACGCGTCTGCGGCAACGGGCCATCGTTAGCAGCCACCACGAGGATAGCACCATCCACCTGGGCAGCACCGGTAATCATGTTCTTGATGTAGTCGGCGTGACCCGGCATATCGACGTGCGCATAGTGACGCTTGTCAGTCTCATATTCCTGGTGAGAAGTCGCGATGGTAATACCACGAGCCTTTTCCTCAGGCGCGTTATCAATTTGGTCATAAGCCACTGGCTTATTTACGTCGGACGGCAAGCGCTTAGCGAGCACGCTAGTAATTGCAGCCGTTAAAGTAGTTTTACCATGGTCGACGTGACCCATAGTACCCACATTGATATGTGGCTTGGAACGGTCAAAATTTGCCATTCTTTCTCCTTTTTATTAATTACGGTTGGAGCGCTAATAAAAACCAGCTCCAAAACTCTACTCTACTATTTTAGACTATTTTTGCGAAGTTGTAAAGAGGGGATTTTCCGCAAAAATCATATATAAAAAGCGCCCGGTCGGCAAACCAGGCGCAAATTTTGGGAATTTTGTCGAGGAACCAGCCTACTTCAGCCAACTCGGCCAAGGATAGCCAGTGATTATCTCGTAGAGCTGGATATAACGCTCGCGCGTTTGCCGGATAATCGTCCCGGGCAACACCGACACGTCCTCGCCGCGCATCTTACAACCGGCCAAGTAGTTCCGGATGATTTGCTTGTCAAAAGACAGCGGCTCTTCACCCGGCACAAAGGTCGCAGCGTCCCAGTAGCGCGAAGAATCTGGCGTCAGCAACTCGTCGCCAAACCGCACATTGCCTATCTCGTCTAACCCCAGCTCAAACTTGGTATCGGCCAAGATGATGCCGAGCTTAGAGAGATGCGCATAGGCACAGTCAAACATCTCCATGCAAAGGCAGAACACCTCATCCGCGATCGAGCGATCGTCAATGATCTCCACCATCTCGCCAAAGGTGATGTTTTCGTCGTGTTGCCCCACCGGCGCCTTGGTGGTCGGAGTGAAGATCGGTTTTGGCAACTTCGAGCCGTTTTTCAATCCTTCCGGCAGCGGTACACCGCAGATCTCACGCTCGCCTTGCTCGTAAAGTTTCCACGCGCTGCCGCTGATGTGCCCGCGCACAATGCACTCGACATTCAGCATCTCGAGCTTGTTCATCACGGTCACGCGACCCTCCAGCTCTGGTGGCACCATCCTGTCGGCGCCGGCGAACTCGTCCTCCAGATCCCCCTCGATATAGAGGCCGCCTTGGTTTTCCGGTATCAGACTGCCCCATTTAAAGGCCGTGGGCATCCCCCACATCGTCTCCGCCAGGGTAAACATTTCTGTCGAAATCGCCGTCAAGATCCGACCCTTGTCCGGGATCTCCACCCCCAGCTGCTTGTCAAATGCCGACACTCGGTCTGTCGCCACCAGGGCCAGCGTGTCCTCGAACTCATGTTCGTAAATCTCACGCACCTTTCCTGATGCCACGTGCCGATAACACCCGTATTGCTGTTTGAACTCCACTAGAACCACCTTTCCTTTCGTCGTCCAAACTATTCCCAATATAAAAAGAGCTCCCCGCCAGCTCTAATTATAACACAATTTTCCCTATTTCGAGTTGCGCTTCTCGATAATCTCTTGGGCCACGTTCGGTGGAACTTCCTCATAGGCAAAGAGCTCCATCGAGGAGGCTGCTCGGCCTTGCGTCATACCCCGGAGATCTCCAGTGTAGCCAAACAGATTTGCCAAAGGACAAAACGCCCTGATTAGCTTGGCTCCACCGTTCAAATCTTCCATTTCGTCCACCCGGCCACGCCGAGAGTTGACATCACCAATCACGTCACCCATAAACTCTTCCGGAGTGGTAATCTCTAGCTTCATTACTGGCTCCAAAAGTACCGGATTAGCCTTCGCGATACCCTCGCGCGTCGCTAGCGAACCAGCCAGTGTAAAGGCCAGTTCCGAGGAGTCCACATCGTGGTAAGACCCATCATACAAAGTAGCCTTGACGTCCACCACCGGATAGCCAGCAATCACGCCACCCGCCAAAGTGTCCTCGACACCTTTCTGTACCGGTTTGCGGTATTCTTGTGGCACCACGCCACCTTTAATCTGGTCAATAAACTCAAAGCCCTTCCCCGCCTCGTTCGGTTCAAACTTAATCCAAACGTCACCATACTGACCACGACCACCAGACTGCTTGACGTGTTTACCCTGAGCCTCAGCCGTACCCCGAATAGTCTCACGATACGCCACTTGCGGCGCACCGGTGTTGGCCTCCACGTTGTGTTCTCGCTTCAAACGATCAATGATGATTTCGAGGTGCAACTCACCCATACCGGAAATAATCGTCTGCCCGGTCTCTTCATCCGTATGCACGCGGAAAGTCGGGTCTTCCTCAGCCATCTTAGATAGGCCCAGAGCCATCTTTTCCTGATCAGCCTTAGTTTTCGGCTCCACCGCAATAGATACCGGAGGATCTGGGAATTCGATCGACTCCAGCAAAATCGGTGCTGATGGTGCACAAAGTGTCGTACCAGTAGTACAATTCTTTAATCCTACCACCGCCGCAATATCACCTGCGCCAATCTCAGAAATATCCTTTCGGTCATTGGCGTGCATCCGCACCAAGCGCCCAATCCGCTCTTTATCACCGGTCGAAGCGTTTAATACCGTATCGCCAGATTTCAATTTACCAGCATAAACCCGGATGAAAATCAACTTACCCACAAACGGATCCGTTGCGATCTTAAATGCCAAAGCTGTCAAAGGCTCAGAATCATCGGCTTTGCGGATAATTTGGTCGCCAGTCTTCGGGTCGGTGCCTACGGTTTGGCCTTGGTCGCGGTCTAGCGGTGACGGCAGATAATCCGTCATAAGATCCAAGACTTTTTCTACAATCACGCCACGACCATCACCGCCGGTCACTAGGAAGAAGTCGCCGTCCAGCACTCTCTTACGAAGCGCCGCCTTCAATTCATCCACAGTGATAGCCTCTTCACCTTCGTTAAAGAATTTCTCCATCAAAGCCTCATCAGCTTGCACTGCTTCCTCGACTAGCATCGAACGTGCGTTTTTGGCCTTTTCCTTCATGTCTTCCGGAATTTCGCCCACGGTCAACTCATGGTCGGCGTAATCTTTGTAGGTGTAAGCCTTCATGTCGATCAGATCCACCACGCCACAAATATCTTTTTCAAAACCAATCGGCAAATGAATCGCTACCGCATTTTTAGACAATCTCTTGTGGATGCTATCAAGCGATTTATAGAAATCCCCACCGATCTGGTTGATTTTGTTCACAAAACAAATCCGCGGCACGCCGTATTTGGTCGCTTGGCGCCAAACCGTCTCGGACTGAGCTTCCACGCCCATCTTACCGTCAAACACCACCACGGCGCCGTCTAGCACGCGCAGAGACCGCTCCACCTCCGCAGTAAAGTCAATGTGCCCCGGCGTGTCGATAATGTTAATCTGGTGATTTTTCCAATACACCGTCACTGCCGCCGAAGTAATCGTGATCCCCCGCTCCTTTTCCTGCTCCATCCAGTCGGTGTCAGCACCACCAGTACCACCCTTCACCAAGTCAATTTTATGCTTGAGCCCCGTCCGATACAAAATCGCTTCCGAGGTCGTAGTCTTGCCGGCGTCAATATGAGCAATAATCCCGACATTGCGCATATTCGCCAAATCCGTTTTCGTAGCCATACGCTCCTTTATAATTTATTATTTTTCGTTTCTTCTTGAAGTTCCACACTCAAAAAGACATATTTTTCTCACCACATTATACCATATATTCCGGGTTTACGACAACTTTTTCCGCAAAATCTCTTGCACGCTGGACGGGTTTGCCTTGCCGTGTGATTCTTTCATCACTTGCCCGACTAGGAAGCCAATTACTTTTTCTTCGCCAGCTTTAAAATCTGCTTGCGCCTTTTGGGTTTCTGGCTTGACCAGCACAGCGTCCACGATTTTTTCCAAAGCCCCCAGATCGTTCTCTTGAATTACGCCCAGTTCCTTAGCAATTTGTCTCGCTCCGTGTCCCTTCATTTGCGGGTCAAACAAACGCAAAAAAACCTCTTTCGTCGCGGTGGAAGACAACTCCTTCTTTTCGTTCATCTCCGCCAGCTCATTCAAATCAGCCGCACTCGGCAGGTCATTCAAATATTCCGCTGATTTTTCCTCTGCTAACAATACGGATGTAAACAAATTGGCTATATTTTTAACATACTTTTCTTCAATTTCGCTCAGCTTGTTTACTAACTCCGGATAATCCAGCAAAATTTCAATAATATCATCAGAAATCATACCTTTAAACTTCTTACGATAATCCGCTGGCATCAGCGGCAACTTCGCCGACTCGTCATCAATAAACTCGGCACTCAATCGAATCGGCGGCAAATCTGGCTCCGGCATATAGCGATA
>JAZRAP010000078.1:0-2820 GCA_045634665.1 Candidatus Nanosyncoccus sp. | reverse complement strand
CGTATCCACCGCCCCCATCAAA
This sequence comes from Candidatus Nanosyncoccus sp., assembly GCA_045634665.1. Taxonomy (GTDB): domain Bacteria; phylum Patescibacteriota; class Saccharimonadia; order Saccharimonadales; family Saccharimonadaceae; genus Nanosyncoccus. The sequence continues at coordinate 2,798 of JAZRAP010000078.1, read as the reverse complement.
CCCACAACTGCCACTACCCCCATCACTAAGACTGGCAAGATCACTCTCAAAATTTTTTTCATGTCTCAATTATACCATATCTTCCTAGAAAACAAAAGATGTGTTATAATCATTACATCCGGAGGGTTACCCAAGTGGCTGAAGGGGACGGTTTGCTAAATCGTTAGTCTGGAGTGATCTGGAGCGGGAGTTCGAATCTCCCACCCTCCGCCAGAATGCAAGCAAAAAAGCTTGCTTTTTTGGTTGTATTCTGAAGGTGGGTTCAGAGATGCCTATCTCCCACCCTCCGCCATTTTTTATTTTTTATTTTTGTGATATAATCAAACTATGGCACAAGCAATTCAAGACATTTCTTGGGAAGCCGAAGAATACATCGTCCGTGACCGTAATGTTTGGTGGTATATCGGTCTCTTTTTAGTTGGCGCTGGCCTCTCCGCCATCGCCGTCTGGCAAAGTTGGTGGACCTTCCTCGTCGTCGTCATCCTCTGTGTGATCGCCATCCTCACTTCCAATCTCCGCCCTCCCCGCAAAATCAAATACACTCTAGGTAAAGACGGCCTCTCCGAAGCCGGCAAACTCCACAAATACGAAGATTTTAAAGCTTTCGGCATTCTCAAAGAAGGCTCTCATTTCTCCGCCGTCCTCATCCCCAAAAAACGCTTCGGCCTCAGCGTCAAAGTTTATTTCCCCGGCGGTAGCGGCGAAGTCATCGTCGACGCACTTGGCGCCCGCCTCCCCATGAAAGAAGTTAAGCTCGACTTTCTCGATAAAATCGTAAACTTCTTGCGCATTTAGAAAATTCGTGCTATCATAAACATAAGTATAATGTAAAAGGTGGGCAAATAATGGACCAAAATCAAACTATAGACAACCAAGTTTTAGACCAAAAAACCGATAACGATTTGCAAAAAGCGATCGACGACATCACTAACACAACTAATGTCGATCCCGTATTTTCCGATCCGGTCGCCGCACCGTCTTCTGTCCCAGAAGGCGACACTGGCGAGCTCGGCGAGCCAGTTGGTCCTTTCCCAGCTCCAGAACCAGAGCCCAAGGTCGAGATGGCCCCTCCCGCCCCCGAGCCGATCGCTCCGGTCGACCCCATCACCATTCCCAACCTCGAAGTCCCCGAAGCTCCTGCACCTTTGCCCGAGCAGCCTGCTCCGGAGCCTACGCAACCCATCGCACCTGAACCACCCGCGCCAGAAACTCCGACTATCACTCCAGAACAACCAGCCGAAGGCCTCAATATGCATCAAGTCAAAACTGCCGCTCTCCGCGACCTTATCCCCTTACTCGATCGCATCAATATGAATCCTTCCCAAAAGTTCAACATCTACCGCAATATCTTCGAAGATCTCAAAGATTACACGGTCCTCGAGCCAGCTTATCGCGCCGCTTCAGAAATCCCTGACGATACTGAGCGCGCCGAAGCTCTCCTCTACCTCGTTGAATCTATCGATAAAATGTAAAAAACCACCTCACAAAAAATAGCCCCCGCAGGGGCTATTTTTTAGTACATCCCGCCCATATCCGGCGCAGCCGGCTTTTCCTCCGGGATTTCACAAATCAACGCTCCCATTGTAATCGCCGTCGCCGCAATCGACGTCGCATTCTTCACCGCTTCCTTTGTCACCTTCGCCGGATCAATCACACCCGCCTTCTTCAAATCAATCAGACCTTTTTCCGGTGCCATCACATTCACCCCAAATCCAGGCTTACTCGAACCTTCCACTTCGGCCAAAAGTGCCTGCGCATTCAATCCTGCGTTCTCCATAATATGCACAAACGGTGCCTTCAAAGCCTCTTTCACAATCCGTGCCCCCGCCTCAGAATCAGAAAGCCCTGCCGCGAGGTTCACCAGCGTCACCCCGCCGCCAGTCACAATTCCTTCCGCCAAAGCTGCCTTTGTCGCCGCCACCGCATCATCCACCCGGAACTTCTTCTCGTCAATCTCCGTCTCCGTCGCCCCGCCAACCTTTATCACCGCCACTTTACCAGACAACGCCGCCGCTCGTTTTTCAAATTCCTCGCGTTCATAATCAGATTTCGCATTTTCCGCAAAATTGCCAATCAATTTAATCCGCTCAGCTACTGCTTTGGCATCACCTGCCCCCTTGATAATCGTCGTTTCATCCTTCGTCGCAATCACTTTCGCTGCCGAGCCTAACACTTCTAGCCCCACTTCCTCTAGCTTCAACCCCTTTTCTTCCGACACCACCGTCGCATCCGTCAAAATCGCCATGTCCTCCATAATTTCTTTCCTACGGTCTCCAAACGCCGGCGCCTTCAAAACTAATGAGTTAAACACCCCCTTCAATTTATTTAGTACTAATAGCGACAAAGCCTCTCCAGATACTTCCTCTGCCACAATCACCAAATCTTTCTTTCCACTCTGTGCCACCGTCTCTAGTAGCGGCAAAATATCCGACGCCGCCGAAATCTTCTTCTCTGTAATCAAAATTAAAGGCTTCTCAAAAATCGCTTCCTGCCGGTTCGCATCCGTCACGAAAAACGGCGACGCGTAGCCTTTATCATAAGAAAAACCTTCCACAATCTCTTCTTCCATCTCCAAACCTTGCCCTGCTTCTACCGTCACTACTCCGTCTTTGCCAATCTTCGAAATCACTTCCGCGATTAGTCGCCCAATTTCCGCATCCCCCGCCGAAATCGTCGCCACCTCTGCTACCTTATCCGAATCCCCCTCAATCTTCTCGGCAGACTTCTCAATCTCTTTCACGATTTCCGCCCCCGCTTTCTCAATCCCCCGCCGTAGCTCCATCGGGTTCATCCCTGCC
>JAZRAP010000077.1:0-4925 GCA_045634665.1 Candidatus Nanosyncoccus sp. | reverse complement strand
CAATATAACCGGTTGATTTTTGCGCCAATTATGGCCTACGTTTCGCCGGGGAACGCGCCGGCGACCAGCATTGATGCGGTTGATCCGACGATTACGCAAGAGGTTTCGGCTGATCCGCGGCTGATTATCCCGAAATTAAATATTGATGTGCCGGTGCATTTTGGGATTACTCTGGACGAAGTAATGTCGGCGATGAATAATGGCGTGGCGCACTACCGGATTGCGGGGGCGAGCGCCTTTCCGGGAGAAATCGGCAATTTGGTGATTACGGGACATTCGGCGGGGGATGTTTATAGTTCAAACCAATACAAATACATCTTTTCGGGGCTGGAACGATTGGAAGATGGAGATTTGATTTATGTAAATTACAATTCAGTGCGCTATACCTACCGAGTAGTGAAAAAAGAAGTGGTGGAGCCGTCTAATGTGGCGGCGTTGGTAGTGCAGACCGATAAGCCATTGCTGACTTTGGTGACCTGCACGCCGCTGGGGACTTCGCGGTATCGTCTACTAGTGACGGCGGAGCAAATTTCGCCGGATTACGAGGGGGCGGAGGAGTCTGAAAATCTACCGACAGTAGACCAAAATACCAGCGATATGATGCCGTCCAACGAGCCGTCATTCTTTGAGGGGATCTGGAATTGGATGACCGGACAATAGTTATCTGATTAGTTTTTCTCGCATTAAATTGCCATCTGAGAAATAGTAAAGCCATTTGTTGTCAGAAACGGCGACAGGGAAACGATCAGAGACGTATTTGGCGATGACACGACGGTTGAAGCCGTCAAAATCATAGACGGCCAGCTCACCGCTCGCGACAGAGTAAATCATGTCGTTGTCGAGCCAGCCAAAGGTGCTGCCTTCGGCCTTCCACTCGCGTACGCCGGTGGTCTCCATATCGAGAGTGGCGATTTGAGTATCGGTATACATAGTGATAAATTCGCCGTTGTGGCCGACTTCGATGACATTGGGGGCAAAACTTAGCTCGAAACTAGCGACTGGGGCAAAATCGACTTTTTTGTAAAGTTTGACTTGGTTACCTTGGAGTGTGGCAAGATACATTTCGTCGTAAAATTTAGAAATAGCCACTTTGAAAGGCTCAGAAGAAGTCGCGAGTTCGACGATTTTGCTGTCGCCAATTTTAAAGAGGCCGAGGGTGTAGCTCTTGGTGCTCTCGGCGGCGCCATCGGTCGCGTCATTGGCTGTACCATTGGCAGCGGAAAAGATAATTTCGTTTTCGTAATGGTCAAAATCGTTGACGTTGTCTATTAAAACGGCCGAGAGTAATTTGCCAGGGATATCAATTTTGTGAAGATTGCCGTTTTGGATAGCGAGGAGGTTGCTAGCGGAATTGTCGAGGATTTCTATGGCGCTGAAATTGGCGCCAAATTCTTTGGAGAGATTGAGGCTGTTTTTGGCGTTTTCGACGTCAATTAAAACCCATTCGGTAGTGCCGGCATTGTCAATTTGAAAGAGGACGTGGTGGCCATCGCGATCCCAGTCGGCGGTGATAATCTTGCCGGAGAAAAGTCCAACCGTAGCACCCTCTGCGAGGCTGACACCGGGGAGATATTCGGAAACGTTGAGTTTTTTGGGCTCAAGTGTGTCATCTTTGAGGTTGATTACTTGCCATTCGGAAGTGTCGCCGATTAAAAGAAGCTTATCGCGATCGGGGGAGACGGTGGCAAAGATGGCGTTTTTGGTATCAAGGGCTTTTTCGGTGGTGCGATCTTGGAGGAAAAGCCGGGGGTAATGGAGGCGATAGAGTAGGCCCTCGGAGATATTGACGGTTTTGGTCCAGGTATCGTAGCCTTCCTTGGAGACGGTGACAGTATGTTCGCCGCTGGCGAGGATTTTGGAGGTATTGGTGCGTTGCAACCAGGAGGACTCGCCGTCGATATCGAGGTCGGCACCAGTGGGGATGGAGGAAACTTGGATCATGCCTTGGCGTTCGACTTTGAGCTCGGAGTTTAGCCAATAGCCGGAGACCAAAAAAGCCAGGATAATTACAGTAATAATCACCGCCATAACCATGAAGAATTCAGAGATGATAACCCTGAAGCTTTGTCGGCGCTTGAGTTTTTCGCTGTCCATAGGCTATATATATTATACCATAATTATTTAGAAAATTAACCCTTGTGTTTTTTTACAAAAAAAGGTATGATAGTATAAGAATAAGCGAGGTAATATGCAAACATCCGATAATAAACGTGCGACGCAGTCTAATCACCGCAAGGTGCAGGCTTCGACTACTCTGAATCGCAAATACACTAAGCGGCCGGCAAAGGCGACGGACGTGATGGTGCAACGCAGCCCAAAGGCGGCAAAGAAGCAACAGCCAGTAGAAAGCCGAGCAGTCCAGACGGAGCAGCAGAAACCAGCGCAAAAAGTAGAACGCAGCCCGAAGATAACGCGTTTTGGCTCGCCGACGATGAAGGCGCAGCCGGCGGTAGCGCAGCAGAGAGTCCAATCGGAAGGACCGATGCAAGCAGCAACCCCGCACCCGATACAGACTACGGCGAATGCACGAATGCAAGCCATGCAAAATCCAGCACCAGCCGTGTCGAAGGTCACGGCGAAACAATTAAAAGACCAGGCGATTGAAAAAGCTCTGGCTTCGGCGGAAAAGTTGCCGACAGAGCCAGAGGCAAATGCCGCTAATACCAAGAAGGTAAAGACGAAAAAGGTCAAAAACAGCGGGATGCACTTTGGCTTTGGCCGAGTGATGCTAGCGACGGCTTGTGCGGCGGCAGCGGTGTTTGCGATTGTTTACTTTGTGAATTTGAATATGCCAGACATATCTTTGCGGGTGGCAGCGATGCAAACCGGTATGGACCCGACTTACCCGAATTACGTGCCGCGTGATTACAATGTTTCGAGTATTACTTCTGAGGATGGCAAGATCACGATTGATTTCAGAAACGGCTCAACTGGCGATAGTTTCACTTTGACAGAGGAAAAGTCATCTTGGGATACAAATGCGCTACTATCTAATTTCGTCAAGGAAGAATACGGCGAGAATTATACTATTGTGCGCGAACAGGGACTAACGATTTACGTGAGTGGCAGTGATGCAGCTTGGGTGAACGGTGGGATTGTTTACAAGATTGATACTACGGCTGGGTCGTTGACCAATAAACAAATTCGCTCGATCGCGACTTCTTTGTAAAATTCGTGGCGATAGCTAGATAGCCCTCGCAACGGCATTGAGCCGGGCGAGGGTAGTTTCACGTCCGAGCACGTCCATAGTGAGGTTGAGGGCAGGAGAGAAGGGCGCGAAACTAAGTGAAATGCGGATGAGGCTAAAAAGTTCGGCGGGTTTTTTGCCGGTTTCGGCAAGGAGCTCGTTGAGCGCAGTCTGCAAATCATCTGCTTGCCAGTTTTTGAGGTTGGTGAGTTTCTCAATGGTGGTTTTAAGGAGATCCTCTAGAGACGATTCGGAGATTTTTTTGAGGAATTTATTGTTGATGAGCATATCGAGGTCAATCTCAGGGTCGGTGAAGAAATAATCGGTCATGGTGCGGAGATCGGATAGGGTCTTGAGACGGTCGTAGATGATGGAGAGAACTTTAATCTTGTAATCATCATCGTAGCTGGCTGTAGAGGCAGGCCAAAAGTCGGCGGTGCGGGCATAAAGAGCTTCGGCACCTTGTTCGTCAAAAATTCGTCGGAGCCATTGGCCGTTGAGCCACAACAATTTGGTCTCATCGTAACGGGCGCCGGAACTCTGGATGCGATCTAGAGAGAAGTTTTTGATTAGCTCGTCTTTGGTGTAGATTTCTTGTTCGGTGCCATCATTCCAACCTAGGCAGGCTAGGTAGTTTAGCATGGCTTCGGCCAGGACGCCGTCGTCGCGGTATTCGGTGACGGATTTGGCGCCGTCGCGCTTGCCGAGTTTTTTATTGCCCTGCGGGGCGAGAATATGGGGCAGGGAGACTAGCTTGGGGCGTTCGAGGTTTAGCGCTTCGTAAAGCGCGAGATAATTGGGTGTACTAGACAAATATTCCACGCCGCGCATGACATGAGTGACGCCCATCAAAGCATCATCTACGATATGGGCGAAATTGTAAGTAGGGAAGCCGTCTTTTTTGATTAAGATAATGTCGTCTTGGACTTCGGGACCGGCGTGCATATCGCCCATGACTTCGTCGTGCCAGTCGTAATCTTTTGGCTCGGCCTTGAAGCGAAGAGGGAGGCCTGGCTGCCACTCGGGAGTGTCGGTGGGACGGAAACTACGATAGAGGAACGGGATTTTTTGCTCGCTGCACTGCTTGCGGTATTCTTCAATTTTTTCTGGAGGGGTGGGGTCGGCATAGGCGCGACCGCTAGCGATAAGTTTGCGGGCCCACTCGTGATAAATTTCTTGTCGTTCGCTCTGGAAATAAGGGCCGTGGTCGCCGCCAACGATAGGGCCTTCGTCCCAATTTAGACCGAGCCATTCCAGGGTGTCTTCGATCAGCTCGGTGGCGCCTTCGATATAGCGAGCGCGGTCGGTGTCTTCGATGCGGAGAATCATAGTGCCGTGATTTTGACGAGCGAGAAGATAGGGATAGATAGCCGAGCGAACATTACCGATGTGAATGTAACCGGTTGGACTAGGGGCAAATCTGGTGACAATATTCATATTGAATATTATACCATATTTTCTTCGTCTTCCTCGTCGTCGTCATCTTTCTTGCGTTTGGCGAGGATAAAGAAGATGGCGCCTGATGTGGCTGCTACAGCAGCGGTGACAGCGAGGCCAGTGGCGAGCGGGGTGCCGCTAGCGATGCTGGCGGTGGTACGTTCGGTGACACCCTGAGCAGGAGCGTAGTTGTAAGTGTTGGTGGTGTCGCCAGCGCTGACTTCGGTGGTGGTGGCATTGCCGCTGGTGCTCGTGTAGACGGTACGGTTGTTGGTGCTGTCGTAAGTGGCAGTGTTAGGAG
>JAZRAP010000076.1:0-1939 GCA_045634665.1 Candidatus Nanosyncoccus sp. | reverse complement strand
ATTCCTCCGGCGTCAAAACTGCCAAATCCGGATTTTCTCTTACCAAATACGTCGGCAACCAAAATACCTTTTCCGCTCCCACAAACGCATCTTTATATCCGGCTCGCACTTCATGCTGCCGAGTATTCTGATGCGGTTGATAAACTACCACCACGCCAGTCCGCCCTGACAAATCCGCCCCTTCCCGTGCCACTTCCATCGTCGCCGCAATCTCTTCCGGATGGTGCGCATAATCCGAATACACCCCCTCCGCAATTCTTTCAAATCTCCGCCCTACCCCCGGAAACTCATCCAAAATCCGTACTATCTCAGACTCATCAACCTCCGGCGCCGCCATCTTTATCGCCGCCGCCGCCAGTCCCGCATCCATCCTTCTTACTTCTCCCGCTAGCTTAAACTTCTTCGCATCCACCCCCGCCTTTATCACCTGCTCACTCTGCATTTCAAATTGCCCAAACGCCTCCAAATAATCCTCCGATGTTGGGTAAATATCTGGATGATCATAAGACACGCACGGTATCACCGCCAACCACGGCTGAAATTTCAAAAAATTCCGATCATATTCGTCCGCTTCATAAACAAAAAACTTATCCCCAGCGTGATATGCTCCGCTCGGTGCAAACCCCAAAGTCGTCCCCACAATATAAGCCACCGACAGCCCCAACTTCAACGCTGCCCACACAATCATCGCCGTCGTTGTCGTCTTGCCATGTGTCCCCGCCACTGCAATCATCTTTAGGCCCAATTTCTCCACCAAAAAAGCTGTCAAATCATCTCGCTTTGTGCATTTCATCCCCGCCTCTCGCGCCATCACTAGTTCCGGATGATCTTCGGGTAGCGCCGAAGTATGTACAAACCAATCCACGCCCTCTTTAAGCTTAGACCGCAAAAACTCCCCGTCTTGCTCCCCAATATGTACTTCAATCCCAGCCTCCACCAACTCATTATAAATCGCTCCCCTAGTTAAATCTGACCCGCAAACGTCAAACCCGGCATTTTTCGCCATCAACGCCAGCGGCCCCATCCCCGTCCCCGATATCCCCGATATATAAATTTTCATACCCCTATTATATCACGCCCACCCTCATCATTATATTTTATTTCTATTCGTTTTTTTTCATTCGGCAACAGCTCCGCTACCGATCCACCCCATTCTACCACCACAATATTCTTCAAATTCTGCAAATTCTCCGCTAAATCTTCCGCCATCAACCCCGCATCTGGCAACCGATAAAAATCATAATGCACCAAATTCCCACCCCCAGGCAACGCATATGTTTTTGAAATCACAAAACTCGGACTAGTCACCTCTTCCTTTATACCTAGCCCCTCTGCCAGCCCTCTCACCAAAGTCGTCTTTCCAGCCCCTACATCCCCGACCAGCTCAATCACTATCGGAGCCTTGATCTTTTTTGCCAGCTCTCTCCCCAACTCTAGCATCTCTTGTTCAGATTTTACTTTCATTATATAATATATTATAACATGAAACTATACCTAGACACCAGCACACCAGAAGTCATTCTAAAACTAGACGACAAAGAATACCGCAAAGAACTCGGTCACGATATGGCAGAAAAATTGCTAAAATTTATTCATGACAAATTGCAGGAAAACCACCGAGATTGGCAAGACCTCACCGAAATCACTTTTATGTCTGGCCCCGGCTCCTTCACCGGACTTCGCATTGGCGCCTCCATAGTCAACACTCTCGCTCACGAGCTAAACATCCCTCTATATAATCATCACGGCCAAAAACAAAAAATCATCCTCCCCGACTACGGCCGCGGAGCAAACATCACCAGCCCCAAAAAGTAACTTACTTATTTTTATTTTTTACCAGCGCATGCGCTGTAATCACCGTAAACATCGCACAAGTCACAATCGCCACTGCTAGCACCGTTGCCATAATCAAATACCCCTTCGTCCCATCAGACTTCAT
>JAZRAP010000075.1:0-16178 GCA_045634665.1 Candidatus Nanosyncoccus sp. | reverse complement strand
TCACCGGATGAATATTTAATCACGAGCAAAACCGGAATCAAACAAGGCCTAAGCAATTTCAAGGGTCTTCCTCACCGTCTCGAATTCGTCCGTGAATTAAACGGCGTTAGGTATTACGACGACAATTTTTCCACCAATCCTTCCTCCACCCGTGTCGCCATCAATTCCTTCCCAAACGACAATCTCGTCGTCATCATCGGCGGTCGCGACAAAACCAACAATGAAGACCTCCCCGAAATCTACGAAATCCTCCAAACCAAAAACATCAAAAAAATCATTTTAATCGGCGAATCCGGCCACGAACTCGCGAAAAAATACCAGGACGAACGCTTCACCCTATCGGGGTCCCTAAGCCAAGCCGTCCAGACCGCCCGCCAAGAAGCCGAGCAACTAGATAATGCGGTGGTCATCATGTCTCCCTCCGCCGCCAGTTTCGACATGTTCAAAAATGTTTACGATCGTGGCGATCAATTCAAACAATTAATTACTCGCTAAAAATTCAACCTATTTTCTAGTTCATTAATAAACGCTTTCTCAACTGAAGATACCGCCGCAAACCCTCTAATCCCCGAATCCGCAAACTCCCTAGCTAGCTCAATCATCTTAAACTTATCAATCGATTTAATCAAATTCGGCGTGGCATCATACCGCATTATTGTCCCATTGGTAAAATACCCCTCCGCATAATAATCCGCAATCTGCGACGGCGTCTGCGCCCCCATCTGAAATCTTCCCAGCGCGTACGATTTTGCCGCCAAAAAATCCATATCCATGATTTCCCCATTCAAAGTCTTCATTAGTTCCGTCTGAATCAGTTCAAACAACTCCTCCGCATTCTCTACATTTACCTCACCGTCAAAATCCCAATATGAACTCGCCGCATTAGCCGCCACCGATGAGCCCATACCGTATACTAGCCCCCGCTTTCTCGCCGCCCCAAAAATCTTCGAATTCGTTGTCCCGTTTAAAATATGGTTCAAACAATTCATCGCAAACACTTCTGAAGGCTCCAAATGCCGTGGCGTCACCAAAGAAAAACCGAAAGTGATGTTCGAGGCATCCTTTCGCCGAATCGCCACCGCCTCCGACGAATGTAGATCCGCGGTTGGGATTTCAAACTCTCTCCCCTCTTTCAAATCCCACTCCTCAAGCATCCGAATCAACTGCCGTCTTCGCCCTTTTATCTTCCCCGCAATGATAAACCGCATATTCCGCGCCGTATGCGTCCGCCGGTAATGCTCCCGAATATCCTTGAGTTCAATATTCGGAATCGTCTTAATTCGCTCAGGTAAATCCAAAATATCTTCTCCCACTGCCTGCTGCACCCGTGGCCACAAAAGCCGATAATAATCATTCATATAGCCCGTGAGCTCCGAACGCACATTCGCTTTTTCAGACTTCAATTCCTCCTCATTAAACCGCGGTTCGCAGATCGACACTTTCTGCAAATCCATAATTCGCTCCCACTCAAAATCCGCACATTCCGTCTCGTAACACACCGAAATATCACTAGTCCAAGCGTTATGATACGCCCCATTTTTTGTAAATTCCGCCTCAAAAGCCTGCTCGTCTTTAAATTTAGCATTCGCCCCAAACGCTAAATGCTCCACCACGTGCGGGATCTCGTACACTCGCTTCTCTTTGGCGTACATCATTCCCGCCCGAAATTGCACCCGAGTAGACATCACGCTCGCCCCCGGAATATCCACAAACAGCCCCCGCGCTCCGTTTCTTAACTTCACCTCCTCAACTAAATGTTTCATATAAGTTTACCTCGCTCCACACCTTAGACACGGACTATTTCCGTTTTTTCTTGGATTTTTTCTTCTTTGCTGTACTCTTACGTTTCTTCGTAGCAGATTTCTTCTTTACACTACCACTAGACTTCTTAAACTCGTCGTCCAAATTCTTTTCGCCTTTACTAATCTCGTTCACCCCTCGCTCCGTCTGGCTTTCTGCCATCTTTGTCAGCTCCGACTCGTACTCTTCGCCATCTGTCACATCATCTGCCGCTGCTTCCGAAGGCGTAATCGAAAGCAAAATCTTCAAAACCTCTTCTCGCAAATTCCTCTGTAGACCATCAAATAACTTCTGCGACTCTGAACGATACTCCACTAATGGGTCCCTCTGGCCCACTGAACGCCAGTGAATTCCCTCGCGCAGATGTTGCATATTTTCCAAATGCTGCATCCACAGAGTGTCCAAAACTTTCAAATATACTTCCCGCTCTACCTTGCGCATTGTCTCCGAACCGAACTCTTCCTCTTTCTTTGCATAAGCCTGTTCTACCGCCTCTAGTGCCGTCTTTTCGCGGTCTTTCTCTTTACGCAAAATCCCAATTCCGTGAATCAAATCATCATCAAAATCAAATACAGCTTTAAACTCTTTGTCAAAATTCTTGTTTACCCGTGACGAAAATTCCGTCAACATTTTGACTTCTTCACGCATCAACCGCTTGATTTCCGGGAAAATATTATCACCCTCCAAAATCTTCCGCCGAATCATGTATACCACTTTCCTATGTCGGTTTATCACGTTGTCATACTGCACCACATTCTTCCGCGAATCAAAGTTAAACCCTTCAATCCGCTTTTGCGCCGCCTCCAGAGTCTTAGAAATTGACCGCGTCTGAATCGGCGTCTCTTCGTCCACCCCTAATCGCGACATCAGAGCTTTTACTCTGTCGCCCTGGAAAATCCGCATCAAATCATCTTCGCAGGACACAAAGAATTGCGTCGTACCTGGGTCGCCCTGTCGTCCACCACGACCCCGCAACTGATTATCCACTCGCCGAGAATCGTGCCTTTCTGAGCCAATCACCACTAAACCGCCTAGATCCGCCACCCCTTTACCGAGCTTAATGTCTGTACCACGACCCGCCATATTCGTCGCGAGCGTAATCGCACCCTTTTCACCGGCTTTAGCGATAATCGCCGCCTCTCGCTCATTATTTTTCGCATTCAAAATCTCATAAGGCAAGCCAAACTGTTCCAAGTACCGAGCAATTTCCTCATTATTTTCGATCGAACCCGACCCCACTAACACCGGCTGGCCTTTTTCGTGATACTTTTGAATCTCCGTCGCAATTGCCTTCAATTTTCCAGCCTTGGTTTTATAAATCAAATCATCTTTGTCTACCCGAGCAATCGACTTGTTCGGCGGAATCTGAATCACATCCAACGCGTAAATCTGCTGGAACTCCTCCGCCTCCGTAAACGCCGTCCCAGTCATCCCCGACAACTTATGATACAACCGGAAGAAATTCTGGAACGAAATCGTCGCCAGCGTCATCGACTCCTGCTTTACCGCCACCCCCTCTTTTGCCTCGATCGCCTGGTGCAAACCCTCGTTGTAGCGTCGCCCCTGCATCAACCGCCCAGTATGCTCGTCTACAATGATCACTTCGCCCGAATTCGTCACTACATAGTCTTTATCACGTTTAAACACCACTTCCGCCCGAATCGCCTGTTCCAAATGATAGACCAAACGCGTATTTTTCGTCGAATACAAAGTCTCCATCCCTAAAATATCCTGCACTTTTTCGATCCCAGCGTCCGTCAAAGTTACCGAACGCCTCTTTTCGTCAAATACATAGTCATCCGGGGTTAATCGCGCCGCCACTCGCGCAAACTGATAATAGCTTTCCGGATTATCCCCCGCTGGCGCGCTAATAATCAGCGGCGTCCGCGCCTCATCGATCAAAATCGAATCCACCTCATCCACGATCGCGAAATTCAACTCTCTCTGTCGCAGATATTGCACCTCCGAGGTCATATTGTCACGCAAATAGTCAAACCCAAACTCATTGTTCGTACCGTAAGTAATGTCCGCGTTATAAGCCTCTTTCCGCGTACAAGGCTTCAAATGCCGAAATCTTTCGTCCTCGTGCTCTTCGTTTTCATAATCTTTATCATAAATAAACGACGCGTTATTGATAATCACCGCTACCGTGAGGCCCAAAAAATCATAAATCGGCCCATTCCAACCCGCATCTCGCTGCGCCAAATAATCGTTCACCGTCACTACATGCACGCCCTTACCAGTTAAACCATTCAGATACGCCGGCAACATTGCCACCAAAGTTTTACCCTCACCAGTCTTCATCTCGGCCACCGCCCCCTCATTTAGCACCATCCCGCCGATCAACTGCACATCATACGGACGCAGCCCCATCACCCGCTTAGTCGCTTCTCTTGCTATGGCAAAAGCCTCTGGCAAAAAACCATCTAGCGACTTCTCATCGCTCTTCTTCGCTACTTTCTCTCTTAAATCTGCCGACTTTTCCTTGAGCTCTTTATCGCTCATCTTCTCGTATTTCGGCTCTAGCTTGTTAATCTCCTGCGCCCGCTTCCATAATCGCCGCAAAATCTTTTTCTGCGCGTCACCAAACACCCCCTGTAAGAACTTAGTTAAAGCTGTCCTATCTGCCAACTTATCAGTCGGTTTTTTCTCTTTTTTCGCCATATAACTCCTAATCTACCCCCTATTGTATCATATTATTTCCTGCGAATAAAGAGGCTCTTCAGGCTCTTCTTCTGGCGATGCGGCTGCACTTCCAATTTGTATCGCCGAATCTGCCCAGTCAACTTAGCTTCCACTAAATCCACCCCTGCAAACACATTTGAGCACTCATCTTTCGCCGCAATCACCTTGCCCCCGGTCATTTCCATCGTCGCCGCAATTTCGTACTTGTCATTTTTACTCTTACTAATCTCCGCTACCGCCACCTTCATCACTACGTCCTTCTTGGCCGCCCGCGGCAAATACCGGTCCAATTTACTCAAACGCTTCGTCACATACTTCTTGAACGGTTCGTCAATTTTATATCCCTTGCCGCTGATTTCAATTTTTTCGATCATTTTATTTCTCCTTTTTACAAAATTAAATCTCTTCTTTGCCATCCAAATATGGTTTCAAAACTTCCGGCACTTTCAACTTACCACCAGCCACAGCGTAGTTCTCAATCACCGCCACCATCGTCCTCGCCAGCGATACCGCCGTCCCGTTCAGAGTATGCAAAACTTCCACCGTACCATCCTCACGTCGCACCCTAATATTCAAATTTCGTGCCTGAAAGTCCGTACAGTTAGAACAACTCGTAAGCTCTCGGTAGCACTGATCCGCTGGCGACCAATATTCTACATCATACTTCTTCGCCGCCGGCGCACCCAAATCCCCGGCCGCAATATTGATCACCCGGTACGGAATCCCTAGCTCCTGCCAAATTTCCTCCTCCGTCGCCAGGATCATTTCGTGCATCTCTTTAGATTTCTCTGGCAAACAAAATACATACATTTCTAACTTATTGAACTGATGCACTCGGAACAGCCCCCTTGTGTGCTTGCCAGCCGAGCCAGCTTCCTTCCGAAAACAAGCCGAATACCCCGCATATAGCAGCGGCAAATCCTTTTCATCAATAATCTCATTCATGCGATAGCCGGTCAAAGCAATTTCCGCCGTCGCAATTAGCGCCAAATCTTCTCCCTCAATAAAATACTCGTCACTCTGATCACTAGTCCGCGGGTTAAACCCCGTCCCCTCCAACACCTTCGACGATACCAAATCCGGCACCGTAATATAACTAAAACCCTTTTCCAGGACTTTTTTCATCCCAAACTGCACCAAAGCATTCTCTAGAAGCGCCAATTCGTTCTTGAGATAATAAAATTTCGCCCCCGCCACCTTTGCCCCTCGCTCAAAATCCACCCAATCACGGCTGAGAGCATAATCCAGGTGGTCTACGCCCTCTTTTGGCTTGCCACCCCAATTCTTTATCTCTACCGAATCTTCCTCGCCCCCCAGTGGCACATCTTCAAAGATGATATTTGGCACTGATTTCAGCGCGTCCCGAAACTCCGCTTCCACCTCTGTTAAACTGGCCTCTAGTCCCGCCAACTCCTCTTTTACCTTTTTACCCTGCTCTATCAATTCTTTTGCTGGCTTACCACCCTTCATCTTGGCAGCAATTTCGTTTCTCTGCCGCCTCAATTCCTCCACTTGCACTAGTTGCTTTTTTCGCTCGTCATCTAGCTCCAGTACTTTTTTAATGTCAATTTTATAACCTTTTTCCTTTGCCGACTTCTCCACCAGCTCCAGATTTTCTCGGATAAACTTCACATCTAACATATCTACATTATAGCACAATATAGGTCATAATAATTATTTAGATGCAAATCCCCTGGTCGGGCATCCGGCGAAACTCCAATTTCTTCAAAAATCCGCACCAACTCCTCTTTTGACCGCAAATCACTCAAATTATGAATCAATTTCTTCCGTGGCGCCCGAAAAGCTCTTAAAATCAACTCAAAAACTGGTTCTCCCACCTCTGGTGCATGCGGCTCCAATACCAGTACCTGCGAATCTACCTTTGGTGGCGGCGTAAACTCTTCCCTCGATACTACCGGCCCCGCCGACACGTTCGCCCGATTTTTCACAAACAATGACAAAACCGTCTCTTTTTCATCCAAAATCCGCTCTACCACCTCTTTCTGCATCAAAAGTATCACTTTATCCGCCAGCTTATCGGCCATCAAAACCTTCTCCAGGATCGGACTTGTAATATAATAAGGAATATTGCCTGCTATAACATATTTTTCGTCAAAATCCAAACCATACCCTAGAAAATCCCCTTTTTCTACTATCAAATTTTTACCTGGAAAAGATTTTGGCAAGTTTTCCGCCAATCTTTCGTCATATTCTACCGCTATCACTCTTTCAAACCGCTTCAAAAGCGACGAAGTCAAAAATCCTAGTCCCGGCCCAATCTCCACGCACAAACCGCCTTCCCCCGCTAACTGTGCGATCTCGTCCAGTATCTCCCGGTTTTTTAACCAATGTTGTCCTAGTGATTTATTAGTACCAACCATGCGCATACCAGAAGTTAATTGCCCCCTGCCAGCCACCATAACGGCTTACGTATCCTGCCATCCATCGAATTTGCGTCACTGGATTAGTTTCCCAATCGGCACCCGCTGAAGCCATCTTGTTCCCAGGCAAAGCCTGTGGAATACCATAAGCTCCAGATGGGTTTTGAGCGTCCACTCTACAGCCGCTTTCATGATAAATCAAATCTAACGCCGCCGGGAGATCCGCCTCACTTACCCCTGCCTGTCGTGCCCACTCTGCACAAGTAGCCTGCTCTGGCCGTACCGACAGCTTTGCCCCCACCGCCGTCACCCGTGCTACCGGCTGCCGCACGATCTCTTCACCTACTAACTCCCTGGAGACCTCTACATTATCTACATATTGCACATTATAATAAACCTTCTTCGTCCCCACCTCGCCCAACTGTCGTACCTCTGATTTACCTTTTTCCATTCCTGCGTCCTTCACTGTCTCCTCCGCAAACGGAATTTCTTCCTCTAGCGTCAGAGTCCTACCACCATTACGCGTCACTACATAAATATTTGCCGCCCCATTCTCCAAAAAATTCGCATTCGGCACCAACGCAATCTCATCTCCATCATACATCGTCACCCCAGCTTCGCTCGCAATAGTCTTGGCATCATAACTAGCGGTCATCAGATATTTCTCCGTCACTCCATCCTTCACCACCACCGGTCGCGCCCGATAAATATTGATGAAAAAGTTATCCGCGTTGATCTCTGTTTCTAGCCCTGGCTCCACAATGTCACCTGAGCTCACCAAAATCCCCGCCCGTTCAATTGCCTCCCCCACCGTTGCCGCCTCTGTCCGTACGGTCAATTTCCCACCGTCATCATAAAAAGTCACAAATTTCGCCCCCACAGTCTCAAAAGTCTCGTCGCTCCCCTCCGCAAAGGTTTCCACCGAATTCACCTTCATCAAACACCCAAAAAACAGCACCAAAGTCGCAGTTATCGTTAAAATCACAGCTCGATCGAATTTTCTCGCAAGCTTCATACCTCAATTATATCACACTTACGCCAAAAAATGAAGCAGCCTACAACTACTGCCCCATTTCAATTTATTTCTAGGTGAATTGCTTTTGAACTATGGCCGAACCTAGCCAAAACAGCTCCATACTCTCCACCCTCAATAAAGTACCTTTTTCTCCCCATGTCTCCAGTTCCGGTTGCTCTCAACTTCAACCCGAACCTAATTCTATTTTAGCATAGGCGGAAAACATGTCAACCTTGTTTTTTCGCATTTTTAATGGTGTAATATAACTTGACAATATTAAAAAACTTATGATAATATATTTACTATGAATTGGAGGAAGTGGCTCGACGAATTCGCCTTAGCCGGTAAAGGTATCTTACTGGCCGCCAGGGAAAAACGTTTCTGGTATGGCTTTGTACCCGGCTTTTTCTTTTTTGGCCTACTGATGAATCTCCTTTCCGGCGGCACCGCCAAATTCGAACTCATGGCTGCCATCGGCTTCCCCGAAAGCCTCAAAATCATCGGCGACAGTTTTCTCGCCATTTTCGGCATCAATCAGCCTTTTCTCGATTGGCTCCCCATCTTCTTCATCTCTATTTTGCAGGGGATCTTAATTGGCATCATCATCCTTCTTTGGGACAAAAAACGCGAACAAAACGCCGAAAACCTCCAAAAAGCCGGCATCATCACCGGTCTTATCGCCCTTGGTGCTGGCTGCCCTACCTGCGGCGCTACTCTCATCACCCCTCTTATCGGCGCTATTTTTTCCACTGGTAGCCTTGCCATCGCTAGCACTATTTCTGTCGTCGTCACTATTCTAGCCATAATCATCGCCATCCTAGCCCTAAAACGTCTCGGCGAAGAAGTCTATGTTATAATAATCAATGAAAAATACCTTGCCAAAAAGTCTAAACAGGAGTCTAAAAAATGAAAAAGTTTTTCCGCATCTTTGGTATTATTGCCGTCGCTATCCTCATCGTCGCCGCCATCGCCGCCAGCATGAACAACAAACCTTCTAACGCCGAAAAAGTCTGGGACGAGCAAATGACCGTTGGCAACCTCGAAGCCAAAAATTATTTCATCATCTACTCCGACCTCGTCTGCCCTTATTGTGTCGCTTTTGAAAACGCTATCGTCGAACACGAAGAAGACTTTCAAAAATACCTCGCCGAAAACGATATCCTTCTCGAAGTTCGCCTCTCCGATTTTCTCTACGAATTCGGCGAGACCAATCCCATCAGCTCCCGTCACTCCGCCGTCGCCACCTACTGTGCTAGAAACCAAGGCAAATTCTGGGACTATTACAACAACGCCATTGCCAACGTCTGGAACGACTATTACAAAACATCCGGCAAAGCCGGAGTCTCCAAAATGTCCGCCAGCGGCAAAGAATATTGGATCAACCTCGGCAAACAAGTCGGCCTTGGCGACGATTTCAAAACTTGCGTCGAAAACGACGAACCCCTAGAAGAAATCAAAGATAACGCTGCCAAAACCGCCAAGCTCATCCGTGGCATGCCTTACTTCAAGTTCAACGATTTCACCAGTTCCGGTTTTGACCTCTCTTGGGGCTACGATTACGTCTTGCAATATTTCCAAGCCGGCTTAGACTCCAAATAATTTTTCATCCTTGATACTATCTGGTAAATAATTTTTATTCAAGTGAAATCCAGCCTCCCACTTTTGCCCTTCACCATACCCCAAATCCTTCATCAATTTAGTCGGCGCATTTTTGAGCCACACCGGCACCGGCTCTCCCCGTGATTTTCGCGCCAAATCCAGAGCCTTATACCACGCATCCGTCGTCGCCCGCGACTTTTTCGATTTCGCGAGAGCCACCGTTGCATGCGCCAAAATCAGTCCACTTTCCGGCATCCCCACCCTTTCTACCGCCCGAAAACACGCCGTCGCCAGAGACAAAGCTCCGTTTCCCGCCAGGCCAATATCCTCCGAAGCAAAAATCACCATCCGCCGCGCAATAAATTTCGGATCTTCTCCTGCCTCCACCATCCTTGCCAAATAATATAACGCTGCATCCACATCACTCCCCCGCATTGACTTAATAAACGCCGAGATCGTATCATAATGCTTGTCTCCTTTTTTATCATACCCGGGCATTTTTTTACCTGCCGCCTCTAACACTACCGTTTCATCCACTTTTTCCGCCAGAGACAAAGCTAATTCCAAATCTCCCAGCGCCCCTCTAGCATCCCCACCTGACAATTCCGCCAACAAATCTAATGCTTTTTTACTTACCCGCTTCGAGGCTTTTTCTGCTTTTAACGCTCTTTTTAACACCTCCAAAATCGCCGACTTGTTGAGCGGAGCCACTACCACCACCCGTGACCGGCTTAAGAGAGGTGCAATCACTTCAAACGACGGATTTTCCGTAGTCGCCCCAATTAATATAATCAATCCTGACTCCACATGCGGCAAAAACGCATCCTGTTGAGCCTTATTAAACCGATGGATCTCATCCACAAACAAAATCGTTCGCATCTTTAAATTCCAATTCGTTTTTGCCCGTGCCACCACCGCTTCTACGTCTTTTTTTCCGGCCGTCACCGCTGAAATTTCTACAAAATCTGCCTTAAACTCCTTCGCCAAAATCCGCGCCAACGTCGTCTTGCCTGTCCCCGGCGGCCCCCAAAAAATCAAATTCACCGGCTCTCCCTTTTTCACAATTTCCGTCAAAATCCGCCCTTCACCAATAATCTCTTCTTGCCCCAATACTTCAGATAACTTTTGAGGACGCATCCTTTCCGCTAACGGCACTCTATTCATAATCCTATTATATAAAAAATATTCACAAAATAAAATTTTTTATGCTACAATTAAACTATATAATATAAGGAGTTATTTTATGTATAGCACCCCAAGTTACTACAGCTACGGCTCAGACAGCCTCACTCAGGCTGACTACGATGCCCTTTATAGCGCCATGGGCGCCGCGCCGGAAGGTTTCTATATCTGGGCAGGCATCGCCACAATTATTGCTATTATTGGTGGTATTTTAACTTACCTACTTTTCATCAAAAGCAAAAACGAGCCAAAAGGCAAGTTCACCAAGTGGCTCAAAGATTTTCTCAGCTTCAAAATCATG
Organism: Candidatus Nanosyncoccus sp.; assembly: GCA_045634665.1. Taxonomy (GTDB): domain Bacteria; phylum Patescibacteriota; class Saccharimonadia; order Saccharimonadales; family Saccharimonadaceae; genus Nanosyncoccus. Next base: position 5,215 of record JAZRAP010000075.1, on the reverse strand, counting down.
TGGCTCGAGCCTATCTTGAAAACTGTTTATTACATTGCGACCATCGCCACGATCCTCGTCTCCTTTGGCTTCCTCGGCTACGGCGGCAACGGCGTGATCATGTTCTTCTGCACCCTTATCTTTGGGCCGATCCTCATCCGTATCATGTATGAGGCTACCATGATGTTCATCATGATCTGGCGCAACACTCGCGACATCGCTGAGAACACTAGCAAAAAGAAATAATCTTTGCTACTTGTTTAGCCACTCCTTCCCCTCCGTCAACTAAAATGGCAGAGGGGAAGATTTTTTGTAACTCATTTTTTATCAAAGGATAGTGCGTGCAGCCTAGCACCACTACTTCGTAATCTCGCTCCACTCCGTTTAGTAGTTCCGCTAATTTTTCTTCTACGCCATCACCTGCCTCTATCACATCCGCTAAACCCGGACACGCCAACAAATCTATCTCTTGTCCATTTTTTTGATTTTCTAGCATCAAATGCGCCGTCCGTTCTGAATGGATTGTCCCCGGCGTCGCCATCACTAATATCTTTCGCGCCTCCGTCTCCGCCGCCAATTTAATCGCCGGCTCCGTTCCTACAAATTTCAAATCTGGATACTCCGCTCTCAATTTTTCAATGCACCTCGTCGTTGCTGTATTACAAGCAATTACAATTATTTTTGCTCCCCACTCTCGTAAAATTTCTACATGCCCCCTCACGATCCGCATCAATTCCGCATCAGACTTTTCTCCATAAGGACAGTTTTTGGAGTCACCGATATAACGATACTCCTCATCCGGCAGCATTTTTTTAATTGCCGCAAGAATCGTCGTCCCACCCTTACCAGAATCAAAAACACCAATTTTCATTTTACAATTATAGCATATCTGTGGTATAATACTTAAATACGGCTCTGTAGCTCAGTTGGTAGAGCAGAGGCCTGAAGAGCCTTGTGTCACTGGTTCAAGTCCAGTCGGAGCCACCAATCCTTTGATGCTTCGCTCACGCTCAGCATCAAAAAGCGGAGCTCCGGGCTACGCCAACGGAGCCACCATTAACAATTTGGGGCGGTAGCTCAGCTGGTTAGAGCACGGGCCTTTTAAGCCCGGTGTCGAGGGTTCGAGCCCCTCCCGCCTCACCATAATCACCAAGGGCGGTTAGCTCAGTTGGCTAGAGCGCGTCTTTGACGTAGACGAGGTCACAGGTTCGACTCCTGTATCGCCCACCAGATCACACGCCCACCATAGACCCACCAGGTCTTTTTTGTTATAATTAAAATATGAAAAAAATTAACACTTCTCCCATTTCTGGCGCGCAAGAACTCTTGCCAGAATCGCAACTCATTTTTGATAACCTTAAAACCAAAATCGCCAAATCCTACAAACAACACGGCTACTACAATATTGAAACTCCTTGCATCGAACGCAGCGAAATTCTCTTTGCCAAAGCCGGCGGCGACACCGAAAAGCAAATCTACGAAGTCAAAAAAACCGGCGACAAAGCCGCCACGAATTCCACCCAGGCCCTCCGTTTTGACCACACCGTCCCCCTAGCCCGTTACATCATCGAGCACGAAAACGACCTCAATTTTCCCTTCAAAGTCGCCCAAATCGGTCTCAATTTCCGTGGCGAACGCGCCCAAAAAGGCCGTTTCCGTGAATTTTACCAATGCGACATCGACATCATCGGCCGCGAAAAGCTCCCCCTCGCCTACGACGCCGATGTTATTTCCACATTACTCCACACTTTCACGGTTTTTGACCTAGACACTCCCGTTCTAGCCAGAATCAGCAACCGCAAAATCCTCACCGGCCTGCTTGAATTTCTAAATCTCCAAGCCAAAACCCCAGAAATCAGCAATATCATCGATCACGCCGAAAAAGTCACCCCCGAACAAACTAAAGTCAGTCTCGAAGAGTTAAAACTCAACAAAACCCAAGTCAAAACCATCCTCAACTTCATTAAATTAAGCGGTTCTCGCTCCGAAGTTGTCGCCGAGCTCGAAAATCTCGAGATCAAAAACTCCACCTTCGAGCAGGGAGTTACCGAGCTCGACCAAATCCTTGGGTTGCTCGAAGCCATGGGGCTCCGAGACCAAATTTCCGCCGACCTCGCCATCATCCGTGGCCTCGACTACTACACTGGCACCGTTTTTGAGTTCATTTTGCCCGAGTACAAAAACATCGGCTCTGTCGCTGGCGGCGGCCGCTATGACAATCTCACCGGCTATTTTTCCGACAAACCTTTCCCTGGCGTCGGTGGCTCCATCGGCCTCACCCGCCTATTCTACGTCCTTAGCGAACACAAACTAATCAACGCTTCCAGCCAAGATCTCACCGAATACGCCCTCATTCCCGTTTCCGAAGCCGAAAACGAATACGCCTTTAAACTTGCTGATGAACTCCGCACCAAACATCACAGCGCCACTCTAGTCCTCACCGATAAAAAACTCGGCGACAAACTTTCCTATGCCTCCAAAATCGCCGCCAACGGTATCGTCATCGGCGACAAAGAAATCGAAACCGGCCAACTCAAAGTCAAAGATTTTGCCACCGGCAAAACTCGCGATTTCAGCTTCGTCACCGAAGACATCGCCGAAGGCGCCAACAAAGATACCCCCTCCACCGATCCCACCGATTTCTGGACCGACCCATCCGAACCCTCCACTTTTCTCTAAATATGCTATAATATATTATAGTAAAAAGGAGATATTATGGCAGATTTCAACAAAATCTTAACTCCGGGCGATTACGAAAAAGGCGAACTCAATGTCGTCATCGAAATCCCTACCGGCTCAAATCACAAAATCGAATGGGACCGCGAACACGCTTGCTTCATGCTCGACCGTGTCGAACCTATGGCTTTCGCCAAACCTTGCAACTACGGTTTCATCCCGCAAACCCTCGACGAAGACGGCGACGAACTCGATGTCCTCATGATCACCGACCAGCCTCTCACCACCGGCATTTGGATGGAGGCCAAAATCCTCGGTGTCATGAAATTTGTCGACGGTGGTGAGGTCGACGACAAAATCATCTGCGTTCCTGCAGATGACCGCAATAACGGCGATAAATACCAAACGCTCGAGGATTTGCCAGCTCAAACTCTCAAGCAAATCGAGTTCCACTTCAACCATTACAAAGATCTCAAAAAACCTGGCACCACCGAAGTCAAATCTTTCGAAGATGTCAAAGCAGCCAAAAAAGTTATTGCGGCTTCAGTTAAGCGCTACCTAGAGCAGCACCCAGAGCTTCAATTCAAGCAAGGCGTCGAAAAATTTGCAAACGATACCAAGGCCGCCTGGGACGAAACTGCCGAAAAAATCAAAAAGGCCATCGATAGCAAATAGTCAAGAGCGCAATCTCAACAGTTCGCGTTAATCAAAAATACCCCCGAAGGGGGTATTTTTTAAAACCTGCTTTCTATTTTTGCTCTTCTGTTGTGTTTTCTTCCGTCGTACTCTCCACCACTTCACCGTTCGTGCTATCAGTCCCCTGGCTGCTTGAATTCATATTTTTCAGTTGTTCCATAAACTCAATTTGCGCCTTCACGTCCGCAGCCGTCAAATTCTTGTATTGATCCTCAGGAGCAGTTATAATCACATATTTGCCCTCCGTCGCGACTTCGCCAATTTCTTCATCGCCAGCGGATGCCTTCATTTCTTCCAAAGCTTTCTTTGCAGTAGCCTCATCGGCATATTCATAATACATCTTAAGCCCAGTAATCGCATCACCAGAATATGCGTATACCAAATGCGTCTTTACCGGAACATACGCCTCCTCCGTATCTTCAATTGTAGTTTGGTCCGTTTCGATCGTCAAAACATACTTTTGTCCATCCGATTTGAAATAGTCATCGCCCAATCTATTACCGCCGCTCGTTGCCAACACTACCGCTACGATCACGATCACCACCACGACCACCACGGCGCAAATGCTGCCGATAATTACGTTTTTGTTGTCTTTTTTCTTGTTAGCCATAATATTCTCCTTTTATGCTTATTTATATTGTAACAACAAAACTACAAATCCGCAATAGTCACCCGCACTTGCTCTGCGCTGTCCCGATCACGCACTGTCACCGTATCATCTTCCAGAGTATCAAAGTCCACCACTACGCATTTCGGCGTACCGATCTCATCTTGTTTACGATAGCGCTTACCAATATTGCCGCTGTCGTCCCACGTCACATTGCCATACTTTTCCCTAAGAGCCGCATAGACCTCTCGCGCCTTTTCCACCAGTTCCGGCTTATTTTTAAGTAGTGGCGACACGCAAAATCTATAAGGGGCTAGATTTTCCGGCAATCTCAACACCACTCGCTTGCTATCCCCCACTTCATCTTCCGCATAAGCCTCCGCCATCACCGCCAAAAATAACCTCTCCACTCCGATCGACGGCTCAATCACATGCGGCACGTAAGTTTCGTTAGTCTTCTTGTCCCGATATTCCATACTCTTTCCGCTTTCTCGCTGAATATTAGACAAATCATAATCCGTCCGATATGCTAGCCCCATTAGCTCCTCTTCACCGTTCGGATAGTCAAACATGAAATCGATCGTCCGCTTGCTATAAAACGCCCTATCCTCTTCCGGTACTTCCAACTCATGTATCCTATCGCCCGACAGCCCCATCACATTCTCCAAAAAATCATGCTGGGCTAGTCGTATTTTTTCAAAATTCTCTTCCCATGTATCCGGCGCCACAAAATATTCTATCTCCATCTGCGTGCATTCCCTATCCCTCAAAATAAAATCACGCGGGCTTATTTCATTCCTAAATGCCTTGCCCTGCTGCGCAATCCCAAACGGCATATCCGGATAAATCGTATCCACCACATTTTTATAATTCGTGAAAATCCCTTGTGCTGTTTCTGGTCTGAGATACGCAATGCCCTTTTCCGCTAGCTCCGGGTTGTCACGCGTATCCTCCGGCAACACCGCCCCCACGTGTGTCGAAAACATCATGTTGAACTTACGAATTGGCCCCCAATTTTCCTTTCCACACACCGGACATTTGACATGCAAACTCAAAAATTCCTCCGTCGTCACCGACTCCGTAATCCCATCCGCGATCTTATCCGCCCGAAAACGATTTTTGCATTCCTTACATTCTACCAATGGATCGGCAAAAGTCGCCGTATGCCCCGACGCCACCCACGTCCGCGGGTTCATGATAATCGCCGCATCCACCCCATACATATCATCTCGATCTTCCACAAAATACTTCCACCAC
>JAZRAP010000074.1:0-3133 GCA_045634665.1 Candidatus Nanosyncoccus sp. | reverse complement strand
GCGACCTTTTGGTTATGAGCCAAACGAGCTACCAGACTGCTCTACCCCGCGACGTTTTGTTAAATCATCGGCTCGTTTGGCTATGAGCCGTCATAACGGAGGAGCTACCAGACTGCTCTACCCCGCGATGTGGTATATATTATATATTATTTTGATTTTTTAGTCAATAACTTTTTGGCGGCGAGTTTGATAAGATGGTTGTAATTGTTGATAGGATGAGGGGTGCTGGCTAGTTCTATGACGGTGAGATTGTGGCGAATGGCGAGGGAGATTTCGGAGGCCATGAGCTCGGCGTGAGGGGCGACGATGCAGGCGCCAAGGACGTGATTGGAGCGATCAGCAAGGAGTTTGACAAAACCGTAGTCGAAATTGTTGATTTTGCTGATATGGGCTTCGCTAGAGCGAATGAGGGATTTTTGGTATTTGCGGTCACGACGAAGGAGATCGTCTTCGCTAAGGCCAACGACGGAAATTTGCGGGAAAGTGTTGACGGTGCGAACGGAGCCTTTGTAGTTGACGGGATTTTTGACTTTGTTGATTAGATTGCTTGCAAGAGTGAGACCGGCTTGTTCGGCATGATCAGTAGAAGATTCGTTGTCGGTGCAATCGCCTACGGCATAGATGTGTTTGGCGGAAGTTTCAAAATATTTGTTGGTGGTGATGCCGCTGTTTTTGTATTTGACTTTGGCGTTTTCGAGACCGTAGTCGAGTGTGGGTTCGCTGCCGGTGGCGAGAACGATGCAATCGACACGAACCATTTTTTCGGTGTTATCGTGACGGAAGATGATGCGCTTGCTGAATTCGTCTTCTTCGAGGGCGACAACTTTGGAGTTTAAGAGGATGTTGATGCCGAGGCGTTGTGAGAAGTATTCGGCAAGAAGATCGCCAACTTCGCGGTCTTCGTGAGGGAGGAGGCGGTTGGATGATTCGAGGATGATGACTTTGATGCCAAGCTCGGCGTAATAAGAAGCAATTTCGACGCCAGTACTACCGCCACCGACGACGGCGACGACTTTGGGGGCGCGACCGATTTTGATGGCGGTTTCGGGGGTTAGATGTTTGACGAAATTAGTGCCAGCGATGCCGGTAGTTTTGAGATGCGAGCCGGTGGCGAGAATAAAATTATTGGCGGTGAAACGTTTTTCGGCGACGGCGATGGTGTGAGGATCGAGGAAGTTGGCGAAACCTTTGATGCAAGTGATACCGGCGTCTTCGTAGATTTTTTTGTTGTTGCCGCCGGATTCGATGATGGCTTTGAGTTGGCAGGCGGGGACGGTCGGTAAATTAAAATGAAAATCTTGGTTTTTGAGCTCTGGGTAGGACTGGATGCGGGAGTAGGCGTGGGAAAAATTTAGAGCGACGGCGTAGGGGATGTCGCGAGTGTTGAGATTGGAACCGCCCCAAAAACGACTTTCGACTAAGCCGACAGATTTTTTAGCTTCGGCGAGCTTTAAGGCGGCGGCAGACCCAGCGGGACCGCTACCAATAACTATGTATTCAAAATCAAATTTTTTACCCATCTTTATATTATTTTATCACGATTTTGGTAAACATAAGCAAAATCTTTGTGGTATTTTTTGAGTTCTTTGACGATGGCACGATCGAGATCTCGGTCGGTGATGAGTTTTTTGGATTTTAAGGATTTGGTGGCGTCTTTTAAGACATGGTCGATGAAATCATCAGCGGCGCCGGAAGGAATGCCAAGGCTGCGAGCATGGATTTTGAGAGATTTTTTGATTTTGGTAGGATCGAAAGGTTGGTCGGTGGTCATAACAAGACTCCTAAAATAATTAAAACGGCGATGAGGAAATAGAGTAGAGGGATGATGAAGCGGAAGAAGGATTTGTTTTTGAAGCGGAAACGAGTAAAGTCGGCGAGAGTGTAACCGGTGGAGGTGAGACTGTAGAAAATGAGAAGTGGAGCAATAGCGATGATGGCGAAGAGGATGATGAGGCCGGCGCGTTCGAAGCCGTTAGTGCCGAGGTGGGAAATGCTGATAATAGCGAGAACGTAAAGCGGCAAGGTGAAAATAAGTTCGGGGATGCCGGCGAAGAAGCCGAGCAAAAATGCTTCGGAGCGAGTTTTGGCGGTTTTGATGCGGGTGCGGCAGTGGGCGGCGAAGTTGCGAGAAATGAAAAGTTCGCTGGTTTTGCCGCGGCGATAGTAGAGACAGAAGAAGAGGAGGCTGATGGCGATAAGGATGCCAGCCATGATCCAGGCAAAAATGTCGCTGTCTACAGCGAGGGAGATGACGGGAGAGACGCAAATGATGGCATAGATGGCAAGGAAAAACATAACGACGGAAGTTTCGGCGCCGAGAATGAAAAAGACGGTGAGGTCGGAAGCTTTGAGTTTGGAAAATTGACCGAATTTGTAATGAGAAAAAAGGACAAAAATGCCGGGAACGAGTTGCAAAAAGGCCATGATAAGCATAGACAATAACAAAATTCCCAAAGAGGTCAAATCACTCATGCTTAAATTATAGCATGAAAAAGGTTGCATTTCTAGATAGACCGTGCTAGTCTGGGCGCCATGAAGAAAAAAGTTTTAGTTTTGGCTTTGAGTTTGGGCTTGGTGGGGAGCTGGATTGGGCAGATGGGTGGAGTTTTGATGGGCGTGGATGTTTTTGCGGAGGTTGATACTGATGAGGTGGAATTGTTGGATGAAAATGACGAGGCGGTGTGGGAACCGCCGGAATTATATATAAAAGCCGTAAATCCGGGGTATAAGATTGACGGCATTAATAATGTCGGGGAGATGATAGAAATTGCCCGAAAAGAAAACTCCGACACACCGATTTCGCTCGCCGGAACAGCCATAGGCTATACTAACTCAAGCGGGAACTATTCGATTTTGTTTGAATTTCCCGAGCACAGCTGGCTGACCGGCGAAAGCATCCTCCTTCGATTGGCTAGCTCACCAGGGTCTGAGCTAGCCAATGCGCTTTACCAAAAGACGCTGGCGATGGGGGCAAAAATAGAACTCGTGGTGGATGGTGAGGCGGTGGATGAGGTGTGTTGGACGGGAAAGAAGGGATGCTATAAAGCGTTTAGCTCGGCTAATGCGACGACGTTAGTGCGGGATGTCTTGACGGGGGAGTTTGAGCATGTTTTGGTTTATGAACCAGAATATA
>JAZRAP010000073.1:0-7807 GCA_045634665.1 Candidatus Nanosyncoccus sp. | reverse complement strand
ATGGCTACGATCCGACTTAAATATGCCGAGGCACATGGGCTAAAAGCGGAGTTGATCTCTGAGAATTTAAATGATACTGGTGGGACGAAGGAGGTGATTTTCAAGATTTCTGGTGATAACGCCTATGGACAGTTGAAATTTGAAGGGGGTGTGCACAGAGTGCAGCGGGTGCCGGTGACGGAATCACAGGGGCGAATTCATACTTCTACCGTGACAGTGGCGGTGTTGCCAGAGGCATCAGAACAGGAGTTAGAAATAAAGCCAGAGGATTTGCGGATTGATATTTACCGTTCGGGCGGACATGGCGGCCAGGGGGTAAATACGACAGATTCCGCAGTGCGAATCACGCATCTCCCGACGGGGATTGTGGTAGCGATGCAGGATGAGCGGAGCCAGCAGCAAAACCGAGTGAAGGCGATGAATATTTTGCGTTCTAGGCTGCTGGAGAAGCAGCGGGAAGAAGAGATTAAAAATGCCTCAGAAGCGCGGAAGTCGCTGATTGGGACGGGGGATCGTTCAGAGAAAATTCGGACTTATAATTTCCCGCAGGACAGGGTGACGGACCACCGAATTCATTATTCGCGGTCCAATATTCCGGCGGTGATGGATGGCGATATCGAAGATATTATAACGGAGCTGGTCAAACATGAAAGAGGGCTCGCGCAAGATTGATTTTTATGGGCGTGACTTTATCGTCACGCCAGATGTGTTAATTCCCCGCCCGGAGACGGAGATGATGGTGGATGCGGTGTTGAATTTGTGCGGAAAATCTTATTTGCCGGGAGTGAAACCGAGTGAACCGCGGTTGTCACAGGATTGTTCGATTTTAGATGTGGGGACGGGGTCTGGGTGTGTGGCGGTGAGTTTGGCGCTGGAACTGCCAGAGGTTCACGTAGTGGCGTGTGATGTTTCAGAAAAGGCTTTGAAAGTGGCGCGAGAAAATGCTGAGGCGCTGGGGGCAAAGGTGGAGTTTATGAAGTCAGATTTGATGAATAATATTAAGGGTGATTTTGATGTGGTGGTAGCGAATTTGCCGTATGTAGATGCCAGCTGGGATTGGGTAGACAAGGAGGCTTTGTCGCGCGAGCCGGCGATTGCTTTGTATGCGGAAGATGGAGGGCTGGCGCTAATCAAAAAATTGATTGACCAGATTTCCGAGCGTAAGGTCCCTTATTTAATTCTCGAAGCTGACCCGTGCCAACATGAGAGAATTATCAAATATGCTGGCACGGGAGGCTATTCCCTGCTAGAAACGCGTGGGTTTGTTCTAGTGTTTAGTCGGGGTAGCCTTCGAGGGTGACATTAATGGCGGTTTCGTTGCCGTCACGGATGACGGTGAGCTGGATAGTATCGCCAGGTTTATACTCGCCAACGAGATTGGCAAGGGAGCCGGAAGCGCCGACGGCTACGCCGTTGATTTTGGTGATGATATCTTTATCTTTGAGGCCGGCTTTGGCGGCAGGGCTACCGTTGATTATTGCGGAATAACTGGATGGACTATAAAGATAAACACCTTCGCTGACAGGGAGATTGTAGGCCTTGGCGACTTCGGGAGTGATCTCAACACTGTAAACGCCGAGGTAGGTACGTTTAGCGGAGCCAGTTTCGATTAGTTGTTTCAGCATACCCTTAGCGCTGGAGATAGGGATAGCAAAGCCCATATTTTCGGCGGAGGCGCTGACGGCGGTATTGATGCCGATTACTTCCCCGGCGGCGTTGACCAAAGGTCCGCCGGAGTTACCGGAGTTGATGGCGGCGTCGGTTTGAATCATGTCGGACAACGTTTCGGTGTTGCCGCCATTGCTATCAGAAGCGGTGACGGAGCGGCCGGTGCCAGAAATAATGCCAGCAGTGACGGTGTTTTGATAAAGGCCGAGGGCGTTGCCGATGGCGATGACTTGCTGGCCGACGCTAATAGTCTTGGAATCGCCTAAAGTGGCAGGGGTGAGACCGGAGGCGTCTTTAATTTTGAGATAGGCAACGTCGTTGAGCGGATCGGTGGCGACAACTTCGACGTTTTCGTAGGTAGTGCCATCGTCTAGAACTACGGTGGCTTTGGAGGCACCATTTACGACGTGCTTGTTGGTGATAATATAACCATCTTCGGTGGCAATAATGCCGGTACCAGCGGCGCCAGAATTTTGGCCGAAGAGATTGGTGGATTTAGCAGATGTGACGATGGAGACAACTGATTTGGAAACTTTTTCGGCGACTTCGGCGATGGAGCCTTCAACAAAATTGGCGGAATTACCGTCGGCGCCGCTACCTAGAAAAGTGAGCGGGGTGGAAGATTTTTGATAACCCATCCAACCAAGCGCTAGCCCGCCACAACCAAGCACGAGAGCGATGGCCGACATAGTGATGGCGGCGACATTTTTGGGTTTGCAAGAGCCTTCGCACTTGCAAGCTTTGGCGTCTTTGGGCTCGTCGGCGACTGCCGTAACTTGCTCCGTTGTTTCTACTTTTTCGTCAAAATCTTTACCCTTTTCTTCCATTTTACCTCCTTTAGATATTAAATATAGGGTTGCTAAAACATAATACGATGATAGCGACGAGAACGACACCGAAGATGACGGGGCCGACGATGTGCTTGAAACGGAAATCGTCTTGGTATTTGATCATGGCTCCACGGGTATAGTTGTAAACGAAAGCAAAGATAGTAAGGATGATGGCGAGCTGGGGGATGCGGATGCCGGTGTCACCAAAAGTGTAGATGATGGACCAAGAATAGCAAAGCCAGGCAATTTCAGCAAAAACAAGACCACAAACTAGGGTGGTGAGAGTAAAATCTTTGTCGTTGCTTTGAATTAAAATATGGCGACTGGCGGCATAGCCAATGAGAAAGGCGAGAAAAACAAGAACAATGGGATCAAGATTGGCAGTCATGATAGTGGCGGCGGAAATGCCAAAGAAAACAGCAATTAGAGATTGTGCGAGAGTGGCGACTTCGGACGAGAGTGGCTTAATTACGATGAGCCACAGACAGTAGAAAGCCATAAGCAAAAAATCTACTGGCAAAAAGGCGGCGCCAGCATAGTAGGTCAAAAGAACGACGCTGATACCAACAATGAGGTCAACGAGGTTGGCCTTGATGTTGGTCCAGAGATATCTGGCCCGAACGGCAAAAACACGCCATTTGGAAGCAATGACTAAAATGAGACCGAGCAGGGGGCTACCGGAGAGAACGGTAATCAAAACCGAACCAATGCCGAGCAAGAGATTAAGAAATACGTGCACCATGGTGCTCATGATGTTGCGGGACTTTCTTGCTAATACATAGTCTGCCATACTCTATATATTATATCAAAAAAATAAAATAAAGCTGAAAACCTATTAAACTTTTCTTTGGACAAAGAAAAGTTTAGCAAAAGAAACCTAGTTAGAAACCTGAAATGGAAGTGAATTCCATTTCAGGTTTTGTTTATGATATAATAGAGTAATGGATAGAATAGAGCCAACGTTTTTTCAGAAACATCCGCTGCTCAAAGATTTGTTGAGTTTGGGTGGCTTTATCGTGCTGATAATTTTAGGGACGCTGTTTTTAAATACGTATATCTACCGATCTTATAACGTGGTGGGGGGGTCGATGGAAAATACTTTACACGAAAATGATCGCGTAGTGGTGAACCGGGCGGCGGTGTCGTGGTCTCATTTTACTGGGTCAGAATATGTACCGGAGCGGGGGCAAATTATTGTGTTTTTGAATGAAGATGAAGAAAAAGTGGCCGAATATAAAGCCGCTGGGGTAGAGCACCCGATGACTTGTGATGTGCCATCTAATGTGAGTGACCAATATATTATTAAGCGAGTAATTGCTTTCCCGGGAGAACGAGTGACGGTGAAGGATGGCGTGATGACGATTTATAATGATGAACACCCAGATGGATTTGTTTATGATGCCGAGTGGCGAGTGAGCGAAACAGATGGGCCAAAGGCGTATACTTCGGGCGAAGTAGATACGACTGTGCCAGAAGGTGAATTGTTCGTGTCGGGAGATAACCGAGAGGGCTCAAACTCTTGGGATTCTAGAAATGGCCTCGGAACAATTCCCTATTGCCGGATTGTAGGGCCGGTGGTAATGAGGCTGTTCCCACTTGATCGAATGAGGACTTTCTAAAAATTAGCTGAGTTTTTTGATTAGTTCGTTTAGTTCAGCTTGGTTTTTGCATTTGAAAGTGAGGGAGCGGCCGGTAATTTTGGCGGTGACACCGTATTTGGCGGCGAGAGCGTTTTCGTCTTTGATGTATTGTCCGCGCTTGATGGCAGCGGCGGAGGAACGTTTTTTGGTTTCGGCAAAATAGCGTTCGACTTGGCGGGCAGTCCAACCTTCTTTGACGATTTTGGGGAGGACTTTTTTGATGGTAGCCTCGTCGCGAGAAACGAGTGGGCGCATGACACCTTCTGTGAGTTTTTCTTTGGCCATAGTTTGTTTGGCGAAATCTGGGAGGTTTAGAAGATGGACGTAGTTTTGGATAGTGGTTTCGCTCTTGCCAACTTTGGCGGCGATGTCTTCGGTGCTGAGATTAAACTGACTGGCTAATTTGGCGTAGGCAGTAGCAAGCTCTAGGGGACTCAAATCTTCACGCTGGGCGTTTTCGATGATAGAAAGCTCGAGGCGGTTTTGAGAATCTAACGTGCGGATAATGGCAGGAATTTTATCTAAGCCAGCGATTTTGGCGGCGCGCCAACGGCGTTCGCCGGCAACGATTTTATACTTCCCTTCTTCCCTAGTAACGACGATGGGCTGCAAGACGCCATGTTCTTTAATAGAGACGGCGAGAGCGTTCAGGGCGCCCTCGTCAAACTCGCGGCGAGGCTGTTCTTCGTCACGGACGATGTCGCTGATTTTTAGTTCTTTGAGTTGACTTTCTTTTTTGTCCTCAGCGGCGGTGGGGTCAAACTCATCATCAATGAGCTCCGTAGGAATTAAACTTTCGAAACCTCTACCTAAACCTTTAGCCATTTTTAGTCCTTTCTTCTACTTCTTTGGTGAAATCTTTATAGGCTTTGGCGCCTTTGCTGAATTTGTCATAAGCACCGACGGGGACACCGTGGCTGGGGGCCTCGGCGACACGAACATTACGAGGAATTTTGGTCTTGAAGGTAAGTTTTTTGAAGTATTTTTCGATTTCGGCGTAAACTTGGCCGGAGAGGCTAGTGCGCTTGTCATACATGGTGGCGAGAACACCGAGAAGCCTGAGGTTGGGGTTAGCTTGCTTCATGACGAGCTTCATAGATTCGAGAAGTTGGGCGACACCCTCTAGGGCGTAAAACTCGGTCTGGACGGGCAATAACAAATAATTGCTAGCGATCATGCCGTTGACGGTGAGGAGGCTGGGTGACGGAGGCGAGTCGATGATGACGTATTCGTAATTAGCTTCGACACTGCGAATGGCATCACGAAGGCGAACGAATTTTCTCTGCATGTTGGCCATTTCGACTTCGGCGTTGGCAAGCTCGGGAGTAGTGGGGGCGAGATCGAAATTTTTATACTTGGTGGAGTGGATGGCTTGGCTGAGTTCAGCGGAGCCAAGGATAACGTTGGTCATGGTAAGACCGAGGGTTTGCGGGTCGGTCTTGTCGATGCCGAGACCGGAAGTGGCATTGCCCTGGGGATCAAAATCAATTAGTAAGGTTTTGTGCTTATCTTTGGCGAGATAATAGCTAAGATTAACAGCAGTGGTGGTTTTGCCCACGCCGCCCTTTTGATTTGTCACACAAATTACCTTCGCACTCATACTGCTTATTATTATACCATAAAAAATAAGCTCTTTGTAGAGCTTATTTTTTATGAAATCTTAGTGATTTCGATTTCACTGTACTTCTGGCGGTGGCCAGTTTCCTTGTGGACGCGTTTCTTGGCCTTATAACGGATAACGCGGATTTTATCACCCTTAACTTCGGGCGTTTTGACTTTGGCTGAAACTTTTACGCCCTTTACCGTAGGTGTACCGACCTGCGTTTTGTCGCCGTCGATTACGAGTAAAGCGTCAAGTTCGAGCTCTTTGGTGCCTGTCGGGAGGAGGTCCACCCGCAGGGTCTCTTTTTCGGCGACGAGGTATTGTTTCCCGCCGACGAGAATGACTGCTTTTTTCATATTATTCCTTTGTTAGACTATGGTCTATTATACCATATCACCGGGTTTTTGGGAAGAGGTGTCTTCAGGTGAAGTGGTGCCTGCTGCTTTTTCTTCCCCGGTTCGGTCTTTAGGCGAATTGTCTTCCATGGATGTTTGTTCGTGGGAGATATTGCCTTCAACAGTCTTCAAGGCTTTGCGGGTACGATAGAGGTAGTAACCGCCGCCGCCGATGCCGGCAATGATGATGGCCGCCATGACGATTTCGACTGGGCCGGTGTTGGGTAGTTCGCTAGGAGTGCCAGGCCCACAGTCACGGGTAACGGTGACTTTGACTTTATCGTGGATAGTACCATTGGCGGTACTGGCACCAGCGAGGTTGTAAACGGTGGTGTCACCACAGGGGAATTTGTCCATATCATCTTCTACTTTGACTTGATAAGTAGCAGTGGCTTCTTGGTCTGCTGCGTAATCGCCGATGTTTAAGCCATCTCCGAATAGGGCTTCTGAGCTTTCGGCTCCTTCGGAAGTAGGAGTGGCGAGATGGGTAGTGCCCGGAACAGCAGTGAGGCCGTTGCCTAGCTCGTCATACAAGACTACACTATTTTGAATGGTAGTACCTGTGTTGTGATAGCGGATTTTGAAATCTAGAGTATCACCTGGTTTTGCAGAGATGTATTGGTCGTAGTCGCTGTCGCTGCCGGTGACTTTGCCGGTTTTTTCCATGTAAAATCCGGGTTGGTCGGCTTTAATCTGGAAAGTGACGTAACCGGCATATTCGTTACAGCCTGGAACTACGCCCCAAGCGTTGTCATAATAGGCTAGGAACACTCCTTGGTCATCCCAGAGTGCGCTGTCGCTTAAAGTTTTGCCATTGCTAGAGCCACCGTTGTGGATGACGGCTGAGCCATCGACGTAGCGCAGGTAGACGATTTCGTCAGTATGGAGAAAAGCGGTATCCCAAACTTCGGAAGGGTTGGAATTGGTGGAAGAGATGAACCCTTTGATGACAGCGGCTTCGCCTGCGTCAACAGCTTCTGGGGCCTCCATACGCAAGCGGACATTGTTGGCTACACCAGAGCCATCAGCGTTGGTATCAGCACCGGCATTATTATGATAGTAAACATAGACTTCGTAAGTCTTGCCGGCTTCGATATTAACGTTGTCGGAGTATGTGTTATTGGTGCCATACTCGCGGACGCGGACAAAGTTGCGTTCGTCACCGATGGTTGGGTTGTCCGTGATAGAGTTAAAGGTAGGCTCGTAGGCAGGGTTTTCCCAAGTGTATGTGGTACGATCTGGGCCCCATGTCCGATCCTCCGCATTGGCCTGGAAGACGGCAAAAGTTGATATCCCGGCTAGGCCGATAATGGCGCTAGCAATTAGTTTGGTTTTAGTAAACTTCATTTTGCTCCTTTCTATCGCCCACCGCCGTTTACTATGTTTGCTAAATCTTCTTGTGAACGTTCTACATTTTGACCGGCGCCTCTTTGGTCGCTGGTGTCAACTGTGTTTTGCTCAACCGTGTTGGCGTTATCTGCCACGACGGCATCAGGATGGTCAGCGTTGGTCTCTTCGGCGTCAAAAGTTGAAGCGACGCCTTCGGCAGCATCAGCGATTTCTTGGCTCGTAGCTTCGCCTCCTTCCCCTTCGCGGACGACTTGCTCGCCTGAGGTCGGATCGGTCAATGGCTCTCCGCCGACGGTGACGCCTTGGTTGCCAGCAATAGCT
>JAZRAP010000072.1:0-3717 GCA_045634665.1 Candidatus Nanosyncoccus sp. | reverse complement strand
ACAAATGGCACCGAGGGGCTTTCTATCGATTTGGGGGGGGTTCTGGGTAGTAATTTGGTGTCTAGTGTGAGCAGCGTGGCAGATATCGTGATGAAAGTGGTGCTAGTCTTGGTGTTGACGTTACTATTCTTGCTGGAAGGGCCGACAATGCTAGACAAAGCTTGGAAAAATTTGGGGGCGCGACAGGAATCGCGCAAGCCGGTAGATGTGGCAAAGCGAGTAATCTCGCGGATGGCAAATGTCGTCTCGACCTACGTATCGCACCAGATGCTGGTGGCGGTGCTTGATGGTCTAGCTACAATGATTATTGTATTTATCTTATCGCTAGTGCTGGGCCTGTCGCCAAGTTTGGCTGTGCCGATGGGGATGATTACGATGGTGTTCTATATGATCCCGATGTTTGGGCAGTTCATCGGCGGGACTTTAGTGACGGTGTTGTTATTCTTTTCCAATCCGTTCGCGGCATTGATATTTGCAGTGATTTATATCACCTACGCTCAGATTGAGAATAATTTGATTGCGCCAAAGATTCAGGGCGACGCTTTGAATTTGCAGCCGTTGATCATTCTGTGTGCGGTGACGGTGGGGATGTATATGTTTGGACTGCTAGGGGCGATCATCGCAATTCCGATTGCGGGATGCATCAAAGTTTTGGCTGAGGAATACCCGAATATTAAAAAAGCACGAGAATAATGGTAGAAAAAACAAAAACTATAAAGGAGGACGGGGTGAAGGTTCCGGTTGTCCGCAAAATTGCGGCGAAGCCGGTACTAGTGATTTTGTTTATCCTGGTCAATGTCATAGTGATTTGGGCAACGGCGGCGGCCGAATTTGGCAATTCGGAAAACGCAGCTGAACTTTCGGAAGTAAAAATCAACTGGTGGTTACTGATCCCGGCGGCGGCGTGTTTTATAGTGGCGATTACGGCGGAAATTCATAAATATGTGATCATGATGCGGGATATGTCGCGCGAGGACAATTTTGACCGAAAATACGCTAGAAAGGTGGCACGGCGGACGGTGTTGCTCGGCAAGTATTATGACAGTATCACGCCGGCGGCGATCGGCGGGCAGCCGTTTCAAATTTATTACATGCACAAAAACGGGCGGTTGCCGAGTGGACTGGCGACGACGATTCCGATTATCGGGATGGTGTCGGGGCAGATTGGGTTTTTGATTATTGCAGTAGTTTGTTTTTTGTTTGGGAGTTTGACGATAAATAATGCGGCGTTGATTGCGACGGCATGCTTTGGCTTGTTGTTTTATGCTTTTTGGCCGGTTTTGATTATGATGGCGACATTTTTGCCAAAAGGCGCGAAAGAACTAACCGCTTTGATAGTAAAGGGTCTAGCAAGAATCCATTTAGTAAAAAACAAAAAGAAAACGATAGAAAAAGTTGAGCACGAGGTAGATGAATATGCCAAGAGTGTGCGGAAGATTTTAAAGACCAAAAGATTGTTTTTGAAAACGATTGGGCTATCGATAGCATTTAATGGGCTGATTGCGATGATCCCGTTTTTCGTGTTGACGGCGTTTGGCGGAGAGATGGACTTTTTGCCGTGCTTCGTGACGACGGTGGCGGTGACTGCGGCTGTCTATTTTGTGCCGACGCCGGGTAACGCTGGAGCAGCGGAGGGCACTTTCTTTGTGGTGTTTTCGGCTTTGTCGCAAGGTTATGTATTTTGGGCGATGTTGCTATGGCGATTTTTCTCCTATTATATATATATTATAATGGGGCCGATAATTTATCTCAGAATGCATTTAGAGAAAAAACGCAAGGAGAAAGCACAGCATGTTTAGGCTTTTCCGGTATTTAAAACCGTATTGGTGGCAGGTGGCGCTGCTTCTCGTGGCAACGGGCGGACAGGTTTTTGCGACTTTGCAAATTCCGGCACTGATGGCGGATATTATCAATAACGGTATCGTGAAGGAAGACACTGGATATATTTGGCAACAAGGGGCGATAATGCTGGGAGTGGCGGTGCTGGCAGCGGGATGTGCGCTAGTGTCTAGCTATTTTTCGGCGCGAGTGGGGGCGAATTTTTCGCGAGACATCCGAGCGGATGTTTATCAGAAAGTATTGAGCCTAAATTTAGCCGATACTAAAGAATATAGTACAGCGTCACTAATTAACCGCACTACTGATGATGTGAACCAGGTGCAGCAAGCTATCATGATGATGTTGTCAGTGATGCTACTTTCGCCGATGTTTTGTATCTTTGCGCTAGTTATGGCGATTCAAACGGCGCCGGATATGAGCTGGATCATTGCGGTGGGGATTGTGGCGATTGTGCTGTCGGCGGCTCTGATTTTGGGCTTCACGATGCCGAAATTCAAAATTTTCCAAAAATTGGTTGACAAGGTGACACTTTTGACGCGGGAGAATTTGACGGGGCTCAGAGTGATCCGGGCGTTTGATAACGAAAAACTGGAAAAAGATAAATTTGCCGGAACCAATGACGAGCTGACGCGGTTAAATATTTTCTTAGATAAAATTTTGAAACTGATGGGGCCGTTAGTGAATATTATCTTTAACGGGACGACGCTACTTTGCTCGTGGGTGGGGATTTCGCTTCTGACGAAAGATTTTGCATACCTAGGGGATATGTCGGCATTTGCGCAATATGTGAGTTTTGTGATGATGTCATTTTTGATGATGTCGATGCTGTTTGTGATGTTGCCGCGAGCAAACGTGTGTGCGGGGCGGATCAATGAAGTTTTGAATATCAAATCGAAAATTTGTTGGCCGGCCGAAACAAAGGGCGTGCCGAGTAAGGCGGCTTCGGTGGAATTTCGTAAGGTAGATTTTCGCTATCCCGGGGCAGAGGAGAAAGTACTGGACGATATCTCGTTTACGGCGCGAGCTGGGGAGTCGGTGGCGTTTATTGGTTCGACGGGTTCAGGTAAATCTACATTGATAAATTTGGTGCCGAGATTTTACGAAACAACGAGTGGGGAAATTTTAGTGAACGGTATAAATATCAAAAATTATAGTAAAGACGACTTGATGAAGCGAATAGGATTAGTGCCGCAGAAGGGCGTGTTATTTGCGGGAACGGTAAAGGCGAACATCAAATTCGGGGCACCGAACGCAACGGATAAAGAAGTGAGGGAGGCGGCGCGAGTGGCTCAGGCGGAAGCTTTTATTGAAAAACTGCCGGGGAAATATAATGCGCACATTGCGCAAGGCGGAACGAATGTTTCGGGCGGGCAGAAGCAAAGGCTGTCCATCGCGCGGGCGATTTGCAAAAATCCAGATATCTTTATCTTTGACGATTCGTTTTCGGCGCTGGATATGAAAACCGATGCAAAGCTTCGGGTGGCGTTAAGGCCGATTATTTCTGACATGGTGGTGATGATAGTGGCGCAGCGAGTAAGCACGATTAAAAATGCCGATCAAATTGTAGTTTTAGATAACGGCAAAATGGTGGGGAGGGGTAAGCATCTGGAGCTTTTGAAAAAATGCGAAGTTTACCGCGCGATTGTAAAATCACAACTTTCCGACAAAGAATTTGAGAGAGAAATGAGGTCGGTAGATGCGTAAGGGAAAAACTAAAAACAAAGCCGGCAACGCGATGAAAGCATTTAAAGAATTTTTGCGGTCGATTAGGAGATATTACGGTTGGATTATTTTCTCGATTTTGCTGGCAGTGGGGTCGGCGACATTGGCGCTATTTATTCCGAAGATTTTGGGGGATATGACGAATATCGCGGTGGA
>JAZRAP010000071.1:0-1693 GCA_045634665.1 Candidatus Nanosyncoccus sp. | reverse complement strand
AGGAGGGCGGGAAGGGGGAGGTGAAAATGGCGCAGTGCAAAGGAGTGCAGTTTTCGGAGATTTTAAGTTACTACGAGGTTTTGAAAACGGAACAGTTTATTGAATTTTACAATGCAGGGGCAAGTGCGGTGACTTTAGATGGGTGCAAGGTGCGATACAAAAATAAAAATTATGTGCTAAGCGGAACGGTGGAAGCGGAGGGATACTATGTATATTATCCGGTGGGGTTTAGTTTGACGAAAAACCCAACGAACTCAAACAAATTAGAGCTGATTGACGTGGACGAGACGGTGGTGGATGTGTTGGAGTATCCGAACGGGCAGAGAAAGGGGACTTCCTATGCGTATTTGGGAGTGGATGCGGAGGGGAAGGAGATTTGGCGAGTAACGTATGCGCCGACGCCGGGGGCGCCAAATAATTATCAGGAATTTAAAACTTGTGAAGAGGGGAAAGTGATCAATAAAGCGACGGGAAATTGTGTGAAAGTGACGAGTGTGGCGGAAAAAGTGTGCAAGGAGGGGTATTATTTGAATATTTTGACCGGGCGGTGCAGAAAAATGGAAAGCGTCACGGAAAAAACTTGTAAGGAGGGATATTATTTGAATCCGGAGACAAATCGGTGCCGGAAAATCCAAGATAATACGGGGGCGGATTATAGTTTGGAGCCAGAAAACTACGAGGAGAATTCTTCGTTTGTGGCGCTGTATGCGGTGTTGGGGGTGTTAGGAGTAGGTGGGGTATATTTGGTCTACGAATTCAGGCACGAGATTGCAAAGCTTTGGCGTAGAGTTTTTCGACGATCTCGTTAAAGACGTTTTCGCGGATTTGGTCGCCGTTGACGTCGATGAGAAGTCCGAGAGTTTTGTAATGCTGGAGGACGGGAAGAGTTTTTTCGCGAAATTCTTGAAGGCGGGTTTTAAAGATGGCGAGATCCTTGTCGTCTGCGCGGTCGCCACGGTCGTTTAGGACTTGAGCGGCGTTGAAGCGGTTTTCGACGTCAGCTTCGGAGATGTTGAGGAGAATGACAGCTTTGATTTCGTGACCAGCGCCACTGGCTACGGACATGACTTGGTCTTCTTCGCCGTGCCAACGGCCGATGGAAGAGAGAATTAAGGGGTATTCAAACAGGTCTGGGCGTTCGAAATAGGGCAGAACCCACTCGTAAAAAACGTTGGTGGGGATGAGCGCGCCTTTTTTGGAGTAATCTTGTTTGGTTTGCTCTTCCATGGCGCGGATGATGAGGCCAGAGGAGAGGAATTTAGCGCCGAGGGCTTCGGCGAGTTTGATGCCCTGAGTGTCTTTGCCGGACATCGGGAGGCCAAAGATGTTGATGGAGCCGGTGCCGAGCCATTCTTTGATTAAAGCGATTTTGTCTTCCATAATAATTTTATTATAGCATATTGTGAAAATTGGCACTCTTGCGTTTTTAGTGCTAATTTTGTATAATTAAGATATGGATATAACACCGCGACAAACTGAGATTTTGTATCGGATTATAGAGGAATATGCGGAGACAGCGTCACCGGTAGGGAGCGTAACGTTGGCGAAGCTTTTTGGGGTGTCTCCGGCGACAATTCGGTCGGAAATGGCAAAATTGGAAGCAATGGGGCTGATTACACAGCCGCACACTTCGGCGGGGAGAGTGCCGACGGACGCGGGGTATCGATTTTATGTGAAAGATAGTTGTTATGAT
>JAZRAP010000070.1:0-7707 GCA_045634665.1 Candidatus Nanosyncoccus sp. | reverse complement strand
TTTATGAAATAGCGCATTCAAATACCCCCCACCTTTAATATATTCTCGCACTGTTCGCGACAGCCGAATTATATCCATAATTTCCGCTTGGTCAAAATCCGCCGTATCTAAGAAATCTTTATGTGTTGGTTTTTGGTTTGTCAATGTATACCCATCCATGTTATATATTATATATCAAATTTTTCTAAGCACAAGTGGTATAATAAAAACATGAAGAAACGCATAGTCCTAGCCCTAGGCGGTAATGCTCTCCAAAAAAACGGTGAGGCCACAGCCGAAGCTCAGAAAAAAATCGCTATCAGCGTCGGCGAAGTCATCGCCGAATTATCCAACAAATATGAAATCATCATTGCCCACGGTAATGGCCCCCAAGTCGGCAATATTCTAATTCACGAAGAGCAAGCTTCTACCGACCAAGCTCCCGCCATGCCCTTAGAAACTGCCGTCGCCATGAGTCAAGGCCAAATCGGTTACTGGCTCACTCAGGCTATCAACAACGCTTTCGCCGCTCGTGGCAAAACCAAAAAAATCGCCACTGTGATTTCCCAAGTTGTAGTCAGCCCCAGCGACCCGGCTTTCAAAAATCCCACCAAACCCATCGGCCAATTTTATTCCGAAAAAGAAGCCAAAAAACTCGCTCGCATCAATCACTGGACAGTCAAAGAGGACGCCGGCCGTGGCTGGCGCCGCGTCGTCGCTAGTCCCAAACCTATCGATATTGTCGAAAAAAAGACTATCATTGAGCTAGTCAAAGACGACGTCATCGTCATTGCCGCTGGCGGTGGCGGTATCCCAGTTATTAGAACTAAAGTTTTAAAACGTCTAAAAGGCATCGACGCCGTCATTGACAAAGATTATGCTGCCGAAAAACTCGCCGAGCTAGTAAAAGCCGATATCTTCGTCTCCGTCACTGCCGTCCCTAATGTTTTTGTCGACTACGGTACTCCCGACCAAGCCGCTATTTACAAAATCCCCGCCTCTAGCATCAAAAAACTCATCCAGCTAAACTATTTTAAGCCCGGTTCCATGCTTCCTAAAGTCGAAGCCGCCATCAAATTCGCTTCTCACAAGTCTCACAAAACCGGCATCATCACCGATATCGACCACTTAAAAGATGCCCTCGCCGGCAAAGCCGGCACTATAATAACTTCTTAAGCTCTTCTTTGTAAGCTTCCACCCCTGGCTGATCAAACGGGTTTACACCGAACAATTTTGCGCTAATTGCACACGCCAGCTCAAAGAAATAAACCAACTCCCCAAATCCCATCTCATCATAAGACGGCACCCCAATATTCAAAACCGGAATCCCACCTTCTGTATGTGCTACTCGCACCGCCTGCACGACTTTTTCGTTCGTCTCATCTGTCGGATAATCAATAATCGTCTCCCACAAATTTCGCCGCCCATCCTGCATAAACTGCCCTAGAGAATGCAAATCCGTCGAATAAATCACACTGGCCGGCCACACTCCCTGCTTGTCTTTCCCCTCACTTTCACCAAAAAGCTGCTTCAGCCACTCATTAAAATACGCCGTCGCCGGTTCAAAACTTGCAAACACTTCCGTATCGTAACCTTTCTCACCTAAACCAAATCGCATCCAAGCATATTTAGCCGCCGGCTCTAGCACCGAATCCGCCGCCTCGCTCGCTCCTTCTAGGAGCTTATCCACATTCACTCCGGCCACCGCCATCGGGAGTAGCCCCACCGCCGTCAACACCGAATATCGTCCACCGATATTATCCGGCACCACAAATCTCGTATAACCTGCCGCCACTGCTTCGTCATGCAAAGCACCTTGCTTGCGATCCGTTGTCGCATAAATTCGCGTCGCCGCCTCTTCCTCACCGTATTTTTCAATCAACTTTTTCTTAAACTCACCAAACGCAATCGCTGGCTCCAAAGTCGTCCCCGACTTCGAAATCACATTTACCGAAAAATCGTGATCCCCTACTTTTTCCAACGCTCTATCTAGCTCTCGCCGCGAAAGAGAATTCCCCGCGTAAATAATCTTTGTCTCCGACTTCGGTCTAAGCGCCTCGATTATCGCTCGGTGCCCCAAATACGATCCCCCAATCCCGATACACACCAAATATTCGCTTTCTTCCTGAATTTTCTTCGCCGCTTCCTTAATCCGCACAAACTCCCCCATGTCAAATTTCCGCGGCACACTTAGCCACCCGCCCATCTTGTCATGCGCGATTTCCTGCAAAATTTCTGCCGTCCTCGCCTCATCCATTTTTGGGTCACAATTTACTTCAATCATATTGCCTCCAATTACCCCCATTATATCACAGATATGATATAATTACACTAAGCCCGTTTGGCGGAATTGGTAGACGCGCTAGCTTCAGGTGCTAGTGTCAGCAATGACGTAAGAGTTCAAGTCTCTTAGCGGGCACCATTTTTATTTTACGAAACTCACTAAAAACTTAGTCCTCTGGCGGTTGCTCTCGCACGCAATCTGCCAGTTATTTTGTTCGCAAATCGCCTTCGCAATCGCTAACCCCAGCCCCGACCCCTCTCTCGTTTTATCAGTCTGATAAAAACGATCAAAAATCTTTGCCTGGTCTTTTTTCGCAATCGTCGCGCCATCATTAACGATCTCAATCCTATCCTGCTCCAATGCTACCGATATTTTCTTCTCGCCGTATTTAGTCGCATTATCCAGCAAAATATCTACCACCTGCAAAACATCCTGCTTCGGCAAAATATATTCCTTCTCTCCTTTGCACTTCAAATCAATCTTACCGCCAAATTTAGGCCTAAACATCTCCACTCGCCCCTCCAGCTCCGCTGGCAAATCTACTTTTTCCGCCATTTTCTTACCGGCCCCATCCGCATCCATTTTCGCTAGTTGCAGTAGATCCAACACCAACTTGTTCGCCCGTGTGATTTCGGTCTCGACATTATCTTTCCATTTTCGATTATCTTGCGACACTTCCATCGCCTCCATATTCGCCTGAATCACCGCTAGTGGCGTGTTTAGTTCATGCGAAGCATTAGCGATAAACAATTTCTGCTTATCATAGGCGTCCTTCACTGGCGCCACTATTTTTTCCGACAAATAATATACGATAATAAACACAAAAATCTCAATCGCCACCCCCACGCTCACCAAAGTCACCGCCAGTCGCACATCACCTTCCTTACGATCATCTTTGATATGGTCTGTTAGATTAAAATCCAATCCACCCATATCCACCATCACTATCTCCGCTTTTGGCTCCGGTCTCACCACCGACGAAAAAAACATCACACTTCCACCCGCCAAAATCAACACCGCAGTCGTGGCCACCATCGTAATCATAATTATTTTATTGCGCAAATTATTAAACATATTCTAATCCGTCAACTTATACCCTAAACTCCGCACCGTAGTTATTTCTGCCTGGCTCTGAACCTTTTTTAGCATTTTCCGAATCCTGGAAATATACGATTCCACATAATTATCCTCGCCTAGCCCTTCTTCACCCCAAATCTTTGCCAGCAAATGTTCCTTGCTCACCAATTTTTCCGGCGCACTCATCAGCTCAATCATAATTTCGCCTTCTTTCGCTGTCAGCTGTTCACCGTTCAAAGTCATCGTAGATTTATCCAAAACCAAATTACTATATGTCAGCTCGTTAGCCTGAATTTCGCTCGGCCGCCTGAGGATCGCCTTAATTCTCGCTACTAGCTCCGCCGTCTTAAACGGTTTTGCCAAATAATCATCCGCGCCTTTGTCCAAATGCTGGATTTTGGATTCCACTTCTGAAAGCGCCGAAAGCATAATCACCGGCGTCTGCACCTTTTTCTCTCGCATTCGCTTCAAAATATCCGTCCCCGACAGTTTCGGCAACATAATATCCAAAATCACGCAATCATAGATTTCTTTTAGTGCCATTTCCAGACCCTCTTCGCCATCACGCGCCACATCCGTCGTAATCCCCTGCTTCTCCAAATTATGCTTCACCGCGTCCGCCAAGAATTCTTCATCTTCTACATATAATACTCTCATTTAATTCTCCTGTTATTTATGCCACCATTATAACTACGCAAACTAAAACCAAACTTAAAAATCTTTTAAGGCTTTCACCACCCCCTCGCGATCTTTTTCAATAAGCTCCAGTCTCGCTTTGATTTCTTTTTCACCAATTTCAATCGCTCTCTTAAGCGCCAAATCCTTCCGTTTCGCTCCAAAGAAATCTTGCCAAGCCCTAAACTCCGCCTCCGTTCGAATCATATTCGCCATATAACGCGGATATGAATCTAGCGATTTGTCGCTCATCATTTTAGCCAGCCAATCCCAATCCTCCACTAGCCACCGCCAAGTCAATTCCCGCGCCTTTGAATTTCTAAACAGCCGCACAAACAAGAAAATCTGATCCTGTAATTTTACCACCTTATTTTCGCCCAGCAAACCTACCATTTTTTCCACATTTTTTTCGTCTCGCGACAAGGTCATCGCAACCATTAGGTCCGCCTTTATCTCCGGATCCGCCTCTCGCGCATACGCCCCCAAATATTCATCCAAAATCTTCGGCTCCACGTAAATTTTCGCATCCAAAATCGCACCCCGGATTTCCGGATCCAACTTAGTGTAATCCGCATCATACATTTCCGCCAACTTTTGCAAATTCTCAGCCGTCTCCGCATAAAAATCTAACCCCAGCAAAATCGCCCGCAGCCGCAAAATATTTTCATCATCATTTTTCCGTGTCGTTAGCCCAACCTCCGCAAGTTTCGGAGCTACCAACTCCCCCACAAATTTCTTGAAACTAGCCTCTTCCGCCGACTCCAGCTCTATAAACGTTTTTAGTTGTCCCACAATCACTGCCACAATTTCCCACACCGCCGCCGACGACTCATTTTTAAACTTCAAAACTAGCGGCAACAAACTTGCCGATGGCACCAAATTCGTTCGTGCTAGTAACGACCGATCAATCAACAGCCGCAATTTTTCTTCTAATCCAAGAGAATCAAAATCACTAAGCCGCCGTTCAAACTCCGCATCCGACAGATTCAGCACATAATGCCCACTCATATCTTCGGAAACTTCCGTTAACGGCCAGTCGGATTCCGGCATCTCATTCGAATCCAGCAAAAATCGTTTTTGCGTATATTTTTTAAATCCCTCCTCGCCCGTCACCACCGGATACCCCGGCTGGTCAATAAACGCATGCATCAATTTCCCTACATCAAACTCCGCATATTTATTCAAACACTCCCACAAATTATCGCCCACCGTATTTTTATATTTAAATTTCTCAAAATATTCTCGGCAGCCCGCACAGAATTTTTCCCAGCCCATCAACCGAATCAGCATCAGCATCAGCCTCGCCCCCTTCGAATACACAATCGCCCCGTCAAACAACGTTGCAATTTCCGCCGGGTCATGCACTTCTTGATGTACCGACTGCACATCACTGTAAGCATCTCGCACCAAAGCTGAGAAACAATCTCCCGTGAAAAATCCCTCAAAAATCTTAAAATCCGGATAAGCATTGTCCACCGCGTAATATTCCATCACACTCGCAAACGACTCGTTTAGCCACAAATCATCCCACCACTTCATCGTCACCAAATCACCAAACCACTGATGTGACAGTTCGTGTGCCACCACTAATGCTACCGATTTCTTTGCTTCTACCGTTGCTGTTTTTCCAGCCAGCATCATAGACTCTCGGTAAGTCACCAAACCCCAGTTTTCCATCGCCCCCGCCGCAAAATCCGGCAATGCCACCTGCACCAACTTCGGCAGTGGATACGGCACCCCAAAATTATCATCATAAAATTCCAAACTCTTCGCCGCCACGTCATTCGCAAAATCCACGCTATCCACGTCCTGCGCCAAAGAGCAATACGTCGTAATTTCCGTCCCGTGCGCATTTTTCACCGTCTTGCCATGGAATTTGCCCACCACCCACGCTAGCAAATAAGTGCTCATCCGCGGCGTCGGCTCACCCATTGGCACATTTGTCAAAATCAAATCATCCGAACCTTCCGGCAGCGTAATCGAAACCTCAAACACCGCCTTTGCCGCCGGCTCATCAACACAAGGAAAAGCCTCCCTCGCATAATGGCTCTCAAACTGCGTCGCCACAATCGCCTCAGTCTTGCCCTCATATTCATAAGTAGATAAATACGCCCCCTGCATATTTTCATTCAACCGCCCCTCATATTCGACCTCTATCGTATTCTCACCAATCCCCGTTTCAATTTCCAGCAAATCATTTTCATATTTATACTTCGCTTTTTCACCATTCACTGCAACGCCCAAAATGTCCAACTTCACACTGTGCAGTTTGATTATTTCATCTTTGCTCTCTCCCTCAATAATCACTTTCCCCCGATTTACTTTTTCATGCTTATCTATATATATATTTAATATATATTTCTCCGGCACAAAATAATTTAATAATCTCTCCACACTTCCTCCTTTTTATGTTAATGTAATTTCGCAGTTGTTGGTAATTTTGCTTCAGCGAGAATCGGCTCTAACTCTTTTTCTTCCAAAGTTTCTTTTGCGAGCAGCTCTTCCGCCAACTTATCCAAAACCGGCTTGTTGGCCCGAAGCACCGCTTCCGCCCGCGTCGCCGCCTCATCCGACAACTTCTTAATTTCCGCGTCAATCAGCTCCGCCGTCTTTTCCGAATATGGCTTACCGGTCGTAATCGTATAATAACCAGTCGCTTCCGACGGGAAAACTAGATTTCTCAAACCTTCGCTCATCCCCTCTTCGACCACCATCGACTTCGCCAGCTCCGCCACATTAGACAAATCCGATGATGCTCCTGTCGTTACCGCATCTTTACCAAAAATCAATTTTTCCGCTACGCGTCCGCCCATCGCTCGCGCCAAAATATCTTTTAATTCATAAATATTTTTATAGCTCCGATCCTCCGGTGGCAAGAACCATGTCACCCCACCAGTCTGACCGCGCGGGATAATCGTCACTTTATGCACCGGGTCACTATCCGGCAACACCGCCCCCACGACCGCATGCCCCGCCTCGAGGTAAGCCGTAATCTTTTTTTCTTTGTCGTTCATCATCTTGTTCTTGCGCTCCGGCCCAATCGCCACCCGTTCAAAAGCTTCGGTCAGATCCACATTCGAAATCGCCTTATGACCCTCACGCGCCGCCGTAATCGCCGCTTCATTGGCAATATTCGCGAGATCCGCACCAGACGACCCCGCCGTCTTTTTGGCCAAAGCCTCGAGATCTACATTCGCTTCCACCGGTTTACCTTTGAAATGTACTTTCAAAATTTCCAGACGGTCTTTTCGCTCTGGCAAAGTCACATTCACATGCCGGTCAAACCGCCCCGGACGCAGCAAAGCCTTGTCGAGCATATCTACTCGGTTAGTCGCCGCCATCACAATTACTCCCGAATCATTATCAAATCCGTCCATCTCCACCAAAATCTGGTTCAAGGTCTGCTCATCCTCACGCCCCGCTCCACCCCGCGCGTCACGTTTATGCGCTACCGCATCAATCTCATCAATAAAGATAATCGACGGCGCATTTTTCTTAGCCTTTGAAAACAAATCCCGCACTCTCGAAGCCCCCACCCCCACAAACATCTCCGCAAATTCCGAGCCCGAAATCGAGAAAAACGGCACATCGGCTTCACCTGCCACTGCACGCGCCATCAAAGTTTTACCAGTACCAGGGTCGCCTGCGAGCAAAACTCCACGTGGAATCTTCGCACCTAGTTTCTCATATTT
>JAZRAP010000069.1:0-5501 GCA_045634665.1 Candidatus Nanosyncoccus sp. | reverse complement strand
TGAAGATTTTTACGAAGAGTCTTTGGCGTATATTGTGGAGAATTTGAGTGATGAGAGCTATATTGCACAAGAATATCAGAGGATGCACGAGCGGGATTCGTATGCGAGTGCGTATGATATGAAAGAGTGGCTGTTGGGGATGTTAGACGATCCGGATAACTATTAGGGGCCGTGGCGCATTGACAAAATTGGTTTTTTGTGATATTATTTAGGTAGTTAGGTTTTTGGTGGCGAAAGACAGTACGTTTACAGCGAAAGAGGTGATTATCTATGTATTTTACGGATGAAGAGATTAGAACGATGGCGTGGGCGGTAGTGACTAGTATAGGAACTTACGAGGACGAGGAGGATGATTATTGTAGTAGCTTGAGTCATGATGTCGCGAGGGTTTATGCGGGTTTCGGCCTGGCTATTGGCTTTCCGATGATTACTGGGAGCCAAAGGCTGACGATCCGATACGAAAGTAGGATTGTATTTAATACGGTGGTTGACGGTGATACGATAAAACATGCGTGGTACAATTCGCGCTCTGTTTTTAGGCCGGATCTTTCTCAAAATCTGAGTTATGTATTCGAACACGGTGTTTGGGAAGATATTCTGTATGAATTGTGCCAAAAGTCGTCGAAAGTCAGAGCCGATGGCGTGAGGCGCGAGACGGAGGCGAGGGCGCAAGCGGCTTGGATTAGGCAGCTCAACGAAGATTGTTGCAACTACCTTCCTTTGACGTTTAACTATCACGTTGCTCCTGCGCGTAGCTATGAGGATGGTTTTTATGAAGATAGCGTCGTGAGAGTGACAAATAGTGGCGACCGGAGCCATCCGAGCATTTCGATTTATCGAAAGAAGGGGCTTTTTGGCAAGAGCGTTGAGTTGGTGTTCAAATATGATGGGACTTTTGTCGATGGTGATTGGCTTGGCCACGTGCAGAGATTGATTGAGCAGGGCAAAGCTAGGAGACAGAGAGAAATAGCCACAGAGCTGGCTGCTAGGCCGACAGCCCAAGACTATTTGAACCAAATCCGTAATTTGTGAGGGTTACTGAACATTGCTGAATAAAACCGCTGGGGCGTGGGCTCTGGCGGTTTTTACTTTTCTAGGCGCGTTTGCTTCCATTGACATTTTAGCGTAAGTGTGTTATAATGGTGAAATAGGTAGGTTTTTGGTGGGGAAAATTGACTAGGTACGTTAAGAAGGAGGAAAGTGAGAACTGTGGTTGGAAATTGGCCATAAAAGTGATACAATTAATGGAGTATTATAAGCCAATGGATAAGGGAGTAAAAATGAAGATACTATGTGTCAATGCTGGATCGTCATCTTTGAAGTTTCAGCTTTATGAGATGCCGGAAGAGATTTCGATCATCAGTGGCTATGTTGAGAAGATTGGGGCCGACGACAGCTTTTATACGATTAAGTATAACGGCGAGAAAGTCGAGAAGCAGACCAAGATCAAGAACCATGCCGATGCAGTCAAAATCATGCTCGATGAGCTGATTAACTATGGAGCAGTGGAAGATTTGGCTGAGATCAAGGGCGTGGGCCATCGAGTCCTGCATGGGGGAGAGAAGTACACCGATTCGGTGGTAATCAACGAGAAGGTGGTGGCCGACATCAAGGAGCTGACGAAGTTGGGGCCTTTGCACCATCCTGGCAATTTAGCGGGAATTAAAGCGATGCAAAAGGCTTTGCCGGAGGCTACGCAAGTGGCAGTGTTTGACACGGCGTTCCATCATACGATTCCAAAGGTGCAGTATATGTATCCGGTACCGATGGAGTGGTACACCAAGTATGGTGTGCGTAAGTATGGGTTCCATGGGACCAGCCACAAATACATCACGCAAACGATGCAACAGAAGTTGGGCAAAACGGACGTGAATTTGATTATTTGTCACGTAGGCTCAGGCGCAAGTATCACTGCGGTGAAAAACAGTGAAAGCTATGATACTACAATGGGGTTGACGCCGCTCGATGGCCTGATGATGGGCACAAGGTCTGGTTCGATTGATCCGTCGATCATCAAATTTGTGATTGATGAGTCGGGGATGACTTATGATGAAGTGGATAGCACTTTGAATAAGAAATCCGGATTGCTCGGGATCTGCGGGTTTAATGATAACCGCGACGTGGAAAAGGCGATTGCTGAAGGCGACGAGGACGCGAAGTTGGCGCTCGATATGTATGTGGATCGGATTGATCGCTACATCGCAGAGTACTACCTGGAGCTGGGCGGCAAGGTCGACGCAATCGTGTTTACGGCGGGAGTGCTGGAAAACGGTGCGACTACGCGGGCGGCGATTATTGAAGGGCTGGAGCCACTTGGCATCAAGATCAACCACGAGGTGAACGATGCGATTGCAAGCTTCAAAGAGATCACTAGCGGGATAATCACTGCAGAGGATTCGACGGTGCCAGTATATGTGGAGCCAACCAACGAAGAAGTGATGATTACGCGGGATGCCTACAAGTTCTGTTCCTAATGCTCTTGGGAGCTGCTTTCCTCAGAAAACGCCGGGACAATAGTCTCGGCGTTTCTGCTAAAATAAAAACAATTATGGTATAATGTAAAGTATATGGCGCAATATAAAGTCCCTCAAGACGTTGAGGCGGATGATAAGTTACTAGGGCCGTTTAGTTTTCGGCAGTTTGTTTATCTTTTGATTGCCGGGGGTTTGATTGCGGTGGCAGTGGGGCTGTTTCAGATATTCCCGCTTTTGGCGTTGATACCTTTGCCGCCGGTTTTACTGTTTGCGGCGTTGGCTTTGCCGTTAAAGAAGGACCAGCCGATGGAGACGTATCTGGCGGCGGTAGCTTCGTATTATTTGAAGCCGCGAAATCGGCGGTGGATGCCGGGGCAGAGAGGGACGACGATTGCGATTATGGCGCCAAAGGCGGTGGATGACCATCGGGCGCGGGATATTACGGAGGAAGAGGCGACACATCGGCTGTCATTTTTGGCGGATATTGTGGACACGGAAGGGTATGCGATTAAGGGGATGGGGGCGAACCATGTAAATGCGGAGCTGGCGGCGGAGGCGGTGAAGGCGCCGGATATGTTTGAGACAAAAGGTTTTAGCAATTTGCAAAATGCGATTGCGCAGGATGAGAGTGAGCGGCATGAGGAGGCGATCCGAGGGATGAAGGAGGAGATTGCGAAAGTTGAGAATGAGATGATGATGGGTGGGGTAGAGAAGAGAACGGAAAAGAAGCCAGAAGAGGCGGTGGCGAGTTCGAAAGTACAGGGAGCACCGGATTTTAAGTCTGCCGTGGTGGTGACACCGGGGGCGCCGGTGGTGGAAAAACCTGTGGAAAAGTCCAATAAAGTCGAGACAAAACCGACAAATCCTAGTATAATGGAATTAGCAAATAATACAGATTACTCGGTGGCGACAATCGCGAAGGAAGCTAATCGTATAAAAGAAAGGGAAGAGGGCGAAGTTTTCATTTCGTTACACTAAAGTATGAATCCACAACAAATGCAACAACCACAGATGATAATGCCGCAGGGGCAGGTGCCGCAGCAGCCGCAGGTGATGATGCCGCAGCAACAGATGGCGGGGCAGGTGCCGATACAACAGGTGCCTGGACAGCAAGTGCCGCAGCAGATGATGGGGCAAGCGCCAGTGCAGGGACAGGTGCCGGCGCAAAATCCGAATGCGGCGGGGATGGGGGCGGCGGCGATGCAGGCGCAGAAGGCGGCGCCGGTTTCGCCAAATAAGGACAATCCACTGTCGACGCAGGCGACGCTGTTGATTTCGGAGCTGAGGGATAATGTGGTGATTATGAAAGACGGGTCTTTCCGGGCGGTGGTGGCGTGTAAGTCGATCAACTTTGACCTGATGAGCGAGATGGAGCGAGAAGGGGTGGAATATTCGTATCAGAACTTTTTGAATTCTTTGAAATTTACGACGCAAATTTTAGTGCGAAGCCAGCGAGTGGACATTGGACCGTATATCGAGAGGTTGTCGGAAATTCGGCGGAATAATGACAATATGCTGTTGGGGGTGTTGATGGATGATTACATTAATTTCATCGATATTTTGTCGCAAGAAGCAAATATTATGGATAAATCGTTCTTTATCATCGTGCCGTATTATACTTCGGCGGAGGTGGAGAAGGATTTGCAACAAACGAAGAATTTCTTTAAGACTTTTTCCAAAACGAAAGGGCCGGAAGTGACGAAAATTGACCGGGCGACTTATGACAAGGCTTTGACGGAACTGACCAACCGAGTGGATTCGGTGATGTCTGGCTTGTTCCAAATTGGGATTCATTCGGTGCGATTAAATACGAAGGAATTGGCGGAGCTTGATTATAACTTTAATAATCCGGATACGGCGGTGAGAGAGCCTTTGGTGGATTTTTCGAAATTGGCGACGATGTATGTGAGAAAGGGGACGCAGCCGCAAGAGGGGCAAGCAGGGATGGAAAATAATGGAGGACAGGTAAATGGCTAGGAAGAAACAGCAGCAATTGACGGCGGCGCAGATTGCGGCGCAGAATGAAGCGATGGAGTCGGCGGAGATCCAGCGGGCGTTTGAGCAGGGGACGAACACTTTGAGAGATTTGATTTCGCCGTCGGCGATTGAAATTCATTCGGATTATTTTCGGTTAGGGAACAAATACGGGCGGACTTTGTATGTTTATGGATATCCGCGGTCGATTTACACGGGGTGGCTGTCGCCGATTATTAATATTGATGAAGTGATTGACGTGTCAATGTATATTTATCCGGTGGAGTCGGCGGTGGTGATGAAGAATTTGCGAACGAAAGCTACGCAGCTTGAGGCGTCGATGAATTTGAATATGGAAAAAGGCAAGGTGCGGGATCCGGAGTTAGAGGCGGCTTTGCAAGATACAGAGGAGCTACGGGATCAGTTGCAGGTGGGGGCGGAGAAGTTTTTCCGGTTTGGACTTTATATTACGTTGTGGGCGGATTCTTTGGATGAGATGAAGTTTGTGCAACAGAAAATTGAGACGATTTTTGGGCAGCAAATGGTGTTTTCGAAAGTGGCGAATTCGCAGCAAGAGCAGGGGCTGAATTCGATCATGCCGCAGTGTATGGATCAGTTGCAGATTCGGCGGAATATGAATACGGGGGCGATTTCGACTTCTTTCCCGTTTACGTCGGCGGATTTGACGCAAGATAAAGGGATTCTATACGGGATTAACATGCATAATAATGGGCTAGTGATTTTTGATAGATTTTCGCTAGAGAATGCGAATATGGTGGTGTTTGCAAAGTCTGGTGCCGGTAAATCGTTTACGGTGAAGTTGGAGGCGCTGCGGTCGATGATGGTGGGGGCGGAGATTTTGATTATTGATCCGGAAAATGAGTATCAGAAGTTGTGTGATGCGGTGGGCGGGTCGTATATTCGGTTGTCACTAAATTCGGATGTGCGGATAAATCCGTTTGATTTGCCGAAGGTGGTGGATTCGGAGGATGCGAACGACGCTCTTAGGGCTAACTTGGTGACTTTGCACGGGTTGTTTAGGTTGATGCTGGG
>JAZRAP010000068.1:0-1611 GCA_045634665.1 Candidatus Nanosyncoccus sp. | reverse complement strand
GTCTTTATGCAATATCGCCGCAATTCTGATGGGACTTTCTCTGAGCTAGAACAAAAGAACGTCGACTTTGGTGGTGGCCTAGAGCGAATTGCTGCAGCCGCGATCGGTTCATTCGATGTATTTAAGATTTCTTTGATGAAGCCGATTGTCGAAAAGTTAGAGGAGATTTCGGGTAAGAAATACGATAATAATACCGACGAGATGCGAGTGATTGCCGACCATATTCGGGGCGCGTATCTTTTGGCCGCACAAGGGCTGACGCCGTCTAACAAAGCTCAGGGGTACGCGATGCGACGACTATTGAGGCGAGCGGTGCTCCGGGCTTTGGATCTCGGGATTTCTTCGAATTTCTTATCTGAGATTGTGCCGATCGTAGCCTCAAATTATGAGGAGTTGCCGGATAATATTTTGACGCATAGAGAAACTGCTTTAGAAGTGTTGCTAAAGGAAGAGGCGGCGTTTAGAAAAACCCTAAATCGTGGTCTGAAAGAATTAGAAAAAATGGCTCGGCAGAGCAAGATCTTGGATGGGCGAGATTTGTTTAAATTGCAGGATACTTATGGCTTCCCATTGGAACTGTCTGTGGAAGAGTGTTACCGAGAGGGGATTGAACTGACGAAAGATTATTTGAAGGAATTTGAAGCGGCGCTAGCTGAGCAGCGAGAGCGGTCGCAGACGGCGTCGAAGGGGATGTTCAAGGGTGGATTAGAAGACCACGGTGAGCAGACGGTGAAATATCATACTGCTACGCATTTGCTTTTGGCGGCTCTACAAAAATTAGTGGCGCCGGATATCGTGCAGAAGGGGTCCAATATCACAGCGGATCGGATGCGGTTTGACTTTAACTGCGATCATAAACTGACGCCAGAAGAAAAAGAGGCAGTAGAGAAGCAAGTGAACGAGTGGATCGAGGCGGATTTGCCGGTGGTGCATGACGAATATGATAAAGAATATGCGCGGAATGAATTGCACGCGCACGGACAGTTCTGGGAGAAATACCCCGAAAAACTGACGGTGTATACGATCGGGGACTTTGAAAAGCCAGTATCGCGAGAAGTCTGTGGTGGACCACACGTAGAGCATACTGGGGCAATAGGGAAGTTTAAAATCAAAAAGGAGGAGTCGTCTTCAGCCGGCGTGCGGCGGATCAAAGCGGTGATTGAGTAGGAAAAAGGCGGGGGCGGCGGCCCCCGCTGGGGTTGCTCGGTTTTTTGTGCTATTTTTCGGTATACAGTCTGGCGCTCAATAAAAAGAGCGTTGCAGTGGCTACGATCGTAACCGCCCCGACTGTCGCGAGTGAATATAGCACGATTTTTTGCATAGCCTGCATTTTTTGCCCCCTTCCAATATACCGGCAACTCTTGCTATTATATCATACTTATGCTAAAAAATCAAGTTTTGCCCTAATTTTGGAGCAACTTAGCAATCTTGGCACGGAGTTTGTTTTCTGAGGGCGCCCCTGCTAATGTATCTACGCCTACCCGCAGAAGCCCCAAAGCCGTAGCGAAAGAATGGTCCAAACCAAAATCTTTTTTAGCTATTAAATTCGGCAAATCTGCCACATCGATCAGGTGGATCAGGGGTCGGCGGGAAAACGGCAAATTTTCATAC
>JAZRAP010000067.1:0-4325 GCA_045634665.1 Candidatus Nanosyncoccus sp. | reverse complement strand
GTCCATATCGTCCACGCCTTCGGCTGTGCCATCGATCGGCATATCATTCTTGGCGCAAGCTGCCACCATGGCCGTCAGGATGATTTGTCCATCCATATCTTGGCTAGACGGTTTAAACGCCGTGCAGTTGCAAAAATTCTTGTGTACCGGCAAAACCGAAATTAGCATCTCGCTGTCAGGTACCTCTATTGGGCAGTCCAAGCAATATGACTCGCTCATTTTACCGGGCGGGCTGCTCTCTGACAGAGCACGCAGTCTCCTCAAAACTTCTCGCGCCGCCGCACCGCGCTCGCCTTGTTCGTTCTTAAAATGTGATAGCTCGCGCTCCACCACCGTCGGGATGACGATGTGCGCCTTGCTCAAATCCACCGTCGGTTCCAACGGTTGTTTTCCCTCCTCCCCAGGGATAATGTCGATGAAATCCAGCAGAATGTTGGTGTCGGGCACATAAATAATCCGATCTTTAAACTCGTCCATAACCACTCCTCCTTTTTAAAGATCGTTGGATCCTAACCACAAAAATGAGAGCTGACCCAACTCGCTCCCACCTTACCCCCAGTTTAGCACAAAAACAGACTTTCGCAAAGCTCTATGCTTTGCCTCCATCGTCGTTTCGGAAAGAAAACATGATTGGTGTACCTACAAATGGGTATTTTTCTCTAATTTTTCTTTCCAAAAATCGTTTCCACGACCAATGTAAAAGCTCCAAATTGTGCCCATGCACCACAAACCACGGTGGGCAAACATCCGTTTGCACGATATATTTCGGTTTCGGGCGAGTATTTTTCAGCCCCGCCGGCGTATGCGACACTATCGCGTCGTTCAAAATCTTATTTAGCTCCGAAGTTTTTACTTCCAAATGGCGGTTTTGGTCGATTTCTAATGCCAGCTCGAATAGTTGCGTTACATTTTTGCCAGTTTCGCTGCTTGTCAAAAGCACCGGCGCATACGGCAAAAAGTTAAAATCTCGCTCCAAATCATCCAAAATTCCATCGATGTCTTTTGGCTGCGAAATCGTCATCTCTGGTTTGCGGCCGTCCTCATCTAGCTCCATTTCTCGTGCTGCCTCTTCTTCGGCGAATTTATCTAGCTTAGCTTGCACCAAATCCGTCTTCGTCACCACCACTACAATGCCCTTCCCCGCCTCAATAATCTGTCCAGCTAGAGCCTGATCTAGTTTGGCGTGTGGCTCAGTGCCATCAACTAGTAGCGCGCAAATGTCCGCCTCTTCAATCGCCGCCAACGTCCGAATAGCGGAAAATTTTTCAATTCCCACTTCGCGCTTACCTGGACGTCGGAGACCCGCCGTATCCAAAATCTCCAGCTCCCGCCCCTTGTACTTCACCTGCACGCGATTGATGTCTCGCGTCGTCCC
The DNA here is from genome assembly GCA_045634665.1 of Candidatus Nanosyncoccus sp. Taxonomy (GTDB): domain Bacteria; phylum Patescibacteriota; class Saccharimonadia; order Saccharimonadales; family Saccharimonadaceae; genus Nanosyncoccus. The sequence goes on along the minus strand of JAZRAP010000067.1, from coordinate 2,950 downwards.
CTGCCTAGAGCTCACAATCGCCTGCTGCTTCTTTGAAAGCGAATTAAACAGCGAAGACTTCCCTACATTCGGCCGCCCAATTAGTGCAAGTCTAATGGGGCTTTGGAAATCCTCCTTTTTAACGTTTTTATTTCTCGCTAAAATATCTTTCAATTCATTAACCCCAGTTCCGGTCGTCGCCGAAGTGTAATAAATCTTTTCCGGCGCAATCCCTAGCGCCCTAAACTCTTCAACCGGCAAAGAATCCCCCAAATCACACTTATTTAGCACCAAATACACCGGCTTTCCCGAGCGCAAAGCATCTTTGGCGATTTTTGCATCTCGGTGGTCAAAATACTTAGAGGAATCCAATGTCACTAAAATCACATCCGACGCTTCTATCGCGTCGGCAATTTGGTCTTGAATTGACGCTTCAAAATCATCTGACGGATCTTTCAGCCCCGCCGTATCTATCAAAACAAACCGATCATCGATAGTCGCCATCACGTTGTCTCGTGTCGTGCCCTCTTCTCGTGCCACAATCGCAATATTTTTTCGCGCCATCCGATTTAAAATGCTAGATTTCCCAGCATTTGTCTGTCCAATTAACGCTACGATCGGTAATTTGCTCATATCTGTAATTATAACATAAAAAATAGTGATCTCGGCGGGATAGTCATCCCCGGCCTCGTCAAGAATAAAAACAAGAACTCCCTCGGAGCTCTTCTTTTTTATTCTGGTGATCTCGGCGGGATTCGAACCCGCGATTGCCTGGATGAGAACCAGGAGTCCTGGACCACTAGACGACGAGACCACATGTTGATATTAAAAACCCTAAAGACCAAGTTGCGCACCCAAGGGGGGTTAGGTGCGCAAGTTCATTATAGCACGACCAAAATTAAAATGCAAGTCTAAAATTCGTCTCAGCTAAAACTCAATACTCCCATAGCTCGGCACCGCCGTAACGAATGTCTGCCCCGGAGCTAGCTTGATTTCTTTCCCATCTTCCCCGGTAAATTTAATCTGCTCCTCTTTATTATTCTTTGTCCAAGTCCCTTTGATGGCTGTGCCATTTTGAAAAACATAGGCATCCCCAGAGCCGGTCGTGGTAATATCCTCGTGGTAATTATCCGACGCGCGAGATTCCTTCACTACCATCGCCACCACCACCGACGGCGCCATCTGGATCAAACTACAAACATCCTCAGGGTTTCTCTCGCCCAAATCTTCCGCCGCGCAACCATAAACCTGGTGCGCCGCTCCACTAGCGTAACTCCGGAGATATGTGTTTGAATCCGCATCGTAGTTGTAATTCACGTTAAAATCTGCCCATCCCCCCAAATTCAAACTCACCGCCGGCACCGGCACCGAAACTTCCGAAGTATTTTTGTTGGTCGGCTCGGTAATTACCAATTTTTCAGCCACCGCCGCGTTCGCTCGCTCGGCATCAGACTCCGCCGGCGTCAACCGCGCAAAGCCATTGATATTCGATGTATTATATCCATTATCCGCGCTAAACTTTTTCAAATACGCCGAAGTCGTAAAGAGGTTATTCCACAATCGCCCTCCGTAAGTCCCTCGGTACATATAGGCATAATTTTCATCCAAATTCTTATATCCGTTACTCACCGCCGCTAGCGCATCTCCAGAACCACCCGCGTGCACGATCGTACAATCAAACGGCGTATCCCATTCCAGATAATAAATCCTCAGCGACCGGATCGGCCCAATTATCGCGCTAGACGGGTTTTGATAAATCGCCGCGAAGCGCGTAATCCCCGCCTCAGCGATCGCCTCAAACACCACTCCAGCCTCATTTAGCCCCGCCTGCGGCCGTGCCCCGTCCGTCCCATTAGGGGTCTGTATACAATAAGCAGGCGCGTCCAAATCTTCCGCATTTTTCAGCGGCTCGCCCGTCAAAAGACTATATTTCACATCTGCATCCGTGCTAGATGGCAGCGTCGGGAAATCTAGCGCCGCTTGGCTACTTTTCAGCCCAAAAAATGCCACAGCTAGACACGCCGCCCCAGCCACAAAACTCACACCCCCCACAATGTTAAATATCAACCATTTTTTATTATTTTTCTTGTTTTTTGCGTCCATATTTTACTCCACTTTAGACGTTTTCTAGCCTCATTATAACTTAAAACTTAAGTTTATTCCAGACTTTTCCACAGTTTTTTGGCAATTTTTAGCATAAAGGTTTACATTTTTTTGCTCTTATGCTATGATTGCCTCATAAAAGGTCACACATAAAAATGAAAAACAGATTTTCACAAAAAAAGTCCGCATATTCAAAGTTCTTATGCTATAATAGACTTATGCTTAAGACAAAAACGAAGGTCAAGATAGGTTTTGTCGGCATCCTGTCCATTGCGGCCGGGGTGCAATCTAGTGCTATCGTCGCGAATCAAGTTTCTGCTGAGACCACTTCTAATACGACCTTCCAAGTCAACGTTGTCGAAAGCCTCACCGTCACCCTCACTACCCCCGAATCAGGCGCCACCGGCAACATGAAAACTTTCTTACGTAATAAAATCAACCTCGAGGTTACCACTAATAACACTAGTGGTTTTCTGGCTTCGATGTATTCCGCTGACAACACTAATTTGACCAACAGCGCAGCCAGCGCCTCCATCCCCACTCTGGACAACGACACTACCACTAGAGGTAACGTTATGAACAAATGGGGATATTCTTTGGGTGGCGAAAGTTGGGGAGACACAGATGCCGGTGATGATTCCGCAGTTTACAAAGCCATGCAGACTAGCTCCGCCCCGATTTCAGTTTTGGACAGAACCGCAGCTGCCACTGCAAGCAAAGACATCTATTTCGGCACTCGCGCCAACGCCGCCAAACCTTCCGGTACTTACACCGGCACTGTGATCCTCGGCGTCGTTACTGGCCCACACAGTAGTTCAACAATCCCGTCCAACACCGCTGCGCACGACAATACTAAGTCGGATCGTAG
>JAZRAP010000066.1:0-5200 GCA_045634665.1 Candidatus Nanosyncoccus sp. | reverse complement strand
GGATTTGGCGTATCAGCTGGGAGATGTGGTGGGGGCGCCGTGGATTGCGATTTTGGTGCAGATGCGGTATGAAGATCCGGATTCGGTGTGTGGCAAAAATAACTTTTGGGGGAATGGTTGCCCGCCGGGAACGGGAGCAGGTGGAGCGAGCAAACAAGGCGAGAATTTGGGTGAAGGTTTTGTGCAATATGCCGAAACTTTGACTAATGGTTATCACGATCAGGCGATTGGGATTGCTGATCCAAAGGAATATTTGGAAGTGATTGGCCCGACTTGGGTGCAGGGAGACGTGAATGGGGCGGGTTATGGTTCGATCGAGGCGATGAAGAAGTCGGTGGATGCGCTGCAGGCATTTGTGGATTCATCAGAGGGGCAGGCGATCGTGAAGGAATTTGGTAATTATCACGGTAGAGGCACAGATGTTTGCAGGTGTGGCGAAACGGCGGCTTCGAACGCGAAATGGAGCGATGGTTGGCTGGAGGATGATTCGATCGAGGGGATTAAAAAACAGGATGTGAACGGGGCAGGGGATTTGAATGAGCCGGCGAATGCGGTGGGGAGCTATACGACGGAAGATGGCAAGCCGAATAAGATTTTGCTGCACACTACGGAGGGGACGACCAATGGCTATGATGCTTATCCGGCGGGCAATAAATATCCGGCGCACTTTATTGTGGATCTGAAAAAACGAGAGGGGTATCAGAACTTTTCGATTGACCAGCCGGCGTTGGCGATTAAGGATTACGACCAGGCTGGGCCAATTCAGATTGAAATCGTAGGATTTTCGGATTCGACGAGCAGTGGATACACGTCGGAGTATGATGTGAATAACTTTTCGGAAGAAGATTGGGATTATCTGGTGACGCTCATGAGAGCGATTTCAGAAAAGACTGGTGTGCCGTTGACATCGAGCGTAGTGTGGGGCAAAAGTGCGGCGAGACTTAGTCCGGAAGCGTTTACAAACTATGAGGGGATTTTGGGGCATATGCATGCACCGGCGAATGACCATAGTGACCCGGGGAATATTTGGCAATACATAGATGCGGCGATTGAACGGAGCGGTGGGTATGATGCGGTGTGCGCGTCGAGTGGCGGAAATGGCGATATCAATGCGACGGCGATTGAGCTGGCTTGGCCGGCGAGCGAATATGGTCAACATGGGTGGAGCGATCCTAACCCAGCTTATGCGAAGGCTTTGGTGGAGACGGGCGTAAATCAGTTGGGTGATGCTTGCTCGATGGCAGGTGGGAGTTGTGATGCGTTTGTGACGACGGTGATGCGCTATTCGGGGGCGGATCCGGATTTCTATTGCTGTGGGATTACGGGCGGAGCAACTTTGAGCTATATTCTGTCGTCTGGGAAGTATCAGGAAGTTTCAAATGGTTTAGGGAATTTGCAGCCGGGGGATATACGAATTGGGCCAAATCATATAGAATTGTATGTGGAGGTAAATGGTGAGCCACATATCGCGGCGGCGTCGCATTGCGAGCGGTCGGGCGATATTGGTAATTATTATGATAACGATTTTAGGGTATTTAGGATAAAGTGATGAAAAATCAAAAAATAATTTTAATTAGTTTGGCGGCCGGGATGATAGTGGTGATTTTGGTGGCGGTGTTGGGAACATTATTGCATCAAAAAAAGTTAGATCTATATAATATCGATCAGGTGGAGAGTGGGTTGTCTAGCGGAGAAGTGGGGGAGCTGGAAGGATTTATTTGGCAGAGTTTGAAAAATAATCATGGGTTTAGCGACGAGACTACGGATTTGAAAGTGTTAATTCGGCCGAGCTCGTTTGAGCGGACGGTACAGGGCGATGTGGTGAATTATGACTTTTTGATTGACGTGGACGCTCTAGAGGCGACCTATGAGGTATCGTTTGCGCTGATGAAAGGGCAGGGTTTTTATGAGTCGCCGGTGGTGGATTGTCCGGTGCCAAGTCTGATGAAATATCCGGGGACTTATTGTAAGGGCGAAAAGACTTCGACGATGACGGTGACAGTGGGGCGGGAGCTGCCGTATTATTTTAATTTGGCGAGCGGGGAGCTAGTGACAGTGACTTTGGCGCGAGAGGATACGGGGGAGGAATATCTGAACGTGCGGGTGAGTGCTTGCGGGAATGAAGCTGTGGTGGCGAATGCTAGGGAGGAAGTACAGAAATGGATAAAATCATTGGGGTATAACCCAGATGATTATCAAATTAAAATACCGGAGTTTTGTGATGGCGCAGCGAGATAGAGAAGTAAGTAATTTTTATGCAAAGATTGGGGTGATATTTGGAGCTGGGGTGGTGCTAGCGTTGGTGATATTTTTGGGGGTGTTGCCACTGATTGATTATTTGGGGAAACCGGCGTATTTAGACATAATGGTGGAGCCAACTGAGGCCAAAGTAGAGATTGGCGGGCGGGAGTATGCCTCAAATGCGGTGTATGAGCTGGAGCCGGGGGCATACACAGCGACGGTGCGACTAGGGGAGTTGGAACCGGAGACAGTGGATTTGAATTTGGTGAAAAACCAGACGACGGGGTTGTACTTGCGGTGGACGGAGGATAATGGATGGCGATTATATACGATGGAAGAGCTGAAACAAAAAAATGCGATTGCGGAAATAATGCCTTTGAAACTTTCGATTTGTGGGGTGCCGGCGAAGCGGACGAATTGTGATGCGATCGCGATATATTATGACCGGGAAGCGAAGTGCGGGGGTGAAAAGTGTTTGGTGGTTAACGGGCGGCGGCCGGAATTGACAGATGAAACATTGGATGCGGTGAGAGGTGAGCTGGAGGCGAGGGGGTATAGTTTGAATGATTATAATTATATTTATGTGCAAAATGACGATAGATGATTTGATTTTTTGAGCAATCTGTGATATAATGGTAAGGATAACATTAACTTAAAGGGAAAAATATGAGTCGTATCGGAAAACAACCCATCGAGATTCCGGCGGGAGTGACAATTACGGTCGGCGAGAGTGAGATTACTGTCGCGGGCCCAAAGGGTCAGCTCAGCGTCCCGGTGCAGCCTAAGACGAAAGTGGCTGTAGATGGAAATATTGCGACCGTCACCCGTGAGGATGACGAGCCGAAATCCCGAGCTTGGCACGGTTTGCAGCGGGCATTACTCAATAATGCTGTAGTAGGCGTGACAAAGGGATTTGAGAAAAAACTAGAAGTAAATGGCGTAGGTTTTCGTTTGTCTGGGGGCGGGCAAGACATTGAAATGGCGCTAGGATTTTCGCACCCGGTGAAGTATCATGCACCAGAAGGCGTGCAACTCGCAACCAACAAGATGGAAATCACTGTCTCTGGCATTGACAAGCAGAAAGTTGGCCAGGTGGCGGCGGAGATCCGGAGTTTGAAGAAACCGGAACCTTACAAGGGTAAAGGTATTAAATATGTCGACGAAGTGATCCTTCGCAAGGCAGGAAAGGCGGGTAAGTAGTCATGAATAAAGTATTTAGAGCAAAGCGAACTCGTGCCAAGATTCATGGTACGGCAGAGCAGCCGCGTCTTTCGGTATTTATTTCGAACCGTCATATTATGGCGCAGGTGATTGACGACGATAAAGGCGTGACGATTGCTTATGCGACGACTGTTGGCAAGAAGATGACTGGCACGATGACTGAAAAGGCCGCAGCGCTGGGTACTGAAATTGCTAAAGCAGCGAAGGCGAAAAAAGTGAAAAAAGTAGTGTTTGACCGGGGGTCAAAACTATATGCCGGGCGGATGTCGGCGTTAGCTGATGCGGCTCGCAAAGAAGGATTGGAGTTTTAATATGGCAGAAATTGAGAAAAAAGCCCCAAGAGTGATCAATAAGTCCGGTACCTTGAAAATGGACGATAAAACTGCTGCAACTAAGCAGATCCGGGATATTTCGGGACGGCGGATGGAGCGCAGAAATCGTCGGGATAGAGTGCGGGCAGATGCGGGGCCAAAAGAATTTGAGGAGATTACCATTTCGGTGGACCGAGTTTCGCGAACGGTGGCCGGGGGACGTCGGATGCGATTTAAGGCGCTAGTCGCAATTGGTAACCGGAAAAACAAGATTGGCGTGGGGGTGGCCAAGGGTAATGATGTGACTACAGCGGTGGCGAAGGCTACTTCGAAGGCGAAGAAGTCGATGATTACCTTCAACATGGACGGCGAGACGATTTGTCACGAAGTGCGGACGAAGTGCACTGGGGCAGACGTGTTGATGAAGCCGGCGGCGCCAGGTACCGGGATTATCGCCGGCGGTACTGTGCGGGCAATTATGGGTCTCACAGGGGTGAAGAATTTGATTTCAAAGTCCTTGGGGTCGACCAACAAAGTGAACATTGCCTATGCAGTGATCGAAGGCTTGAGGCAACAAGTTCCACGGAGTGAGTGGAATGGTGTGAAAGCTGACAAGTCTGCTGCCAAAAAGCCTGCTACCAAGAAGACCGCAGCTAAGAAGGAGGACAAGTAATGAAATACAATGATTTGGTGGTAGATAAGAATATACGCCCGTCACGCAAGGGGCGGGGGATTGCAGCGGGGCAAGGTAAGACCGCTGGGCGAGGCACCAAGGGGCAAAAGTCTCGGACTGGTCATCGCAAAATGCCGGCTGGGTTTATGGGTGGTCAGAGAGCCATCATGCAGGCAGTGCCGAAGTTGAAGGGCTTTAAGTCGATTCACCCGAAGGCGGAGGTGGTCTATACTGATCGCTTGAATGATCTGTCCGGCAAGGTGGATAACTATGCTTTGGCGGAAGCTCAGATGATTTCTTCGCCGTTTGTGAAGGTGAAGGTAATCACTCGGGGTGAGATCACGAAGAAGATTGAGTTGGAGACGCAGTTTGCTTCGAAAACAGCTATTGAAGCTATTAAAAAAGCTGGTGGGAGCTTTAAGCAAGTGCCACTTCTACAAAGACCTAAAACTAAATAAAAATAGCCCCAAAGGGGCTATTTTTTGTGGTATAATGTATCTTATGGAAGAGAAGGAGTTGAAAACTAGCCCAAAACAGAGGTTTTTTATCATTTTGATTGCGATTTTTATGGTGGGGTCGATTGTGGCGAGCTATGCGGCGATCGTGATTTCCGGTAGCCAGGGGGCTTCGACGACATCAGAGGTGGATGAGGAGAAGTTAGCAGAATATATAGAAAAATACGCGGAGTTGCAATCGCAGCTTACAGAGGTTTCACAGGGGGATTTTGATACTTTTATTAAGTACAAATCAGAGG
>JAZRAP010000065.1:0-4698 GCA_045634665.1 Candidatus Nanosyncoccus sp. | reverse complement strand
TTCCACACTATTCCCGTCCTAAACCACGATATTCACTAGCTTCGCTTTTTTCACAAAAATCGTCTTTTTCACCCCGTCCGCAGTGTATTTTTGGATCTTCTTATCAGATAGCGCCATCTTCACAATCTTCTCTTCGTCCTCCAAATCATCCGCATCTACCGTCAACTTTGCTCTCAATTTCCCGTTCACCTGCACCACTACTTCCACCGTATCAGACACCAAATATTTCTCTTCCCACTTTGGCCACTCGTCATCCGCCCCTAATCTCTCCAGCATTTCAGAAGCCAAATGTGGCGCAAATGGCTTCAAAAGTCTCGCTAAAATCACCAAATCCCCCTCACTCGCCCCCGTACGATATAGCTCGTTCACATATTCCATCAACGCCGCCACCGCTGTGTTAAACTGGCATTTATAGACATCCTCCGTCACTTTTTTGACTGTCTTATTTCTAATAATTATGTTTTTATCGTCATTTTCGTCAAAATCACTCAGCAAATTGAAGCATCTATTCAAAAATCTATATACACCCCCTACTGAACGCGGGTCCCACGCCGCATCCAGCTCCACCGGCCCAATAAACATCTCGTAAGTCCTGAGGGTATCCGCTCCATACCCATCATTTATCACATCCAGCGGATCAATCACATTCCCCTTGGACTTGCTCATTTTCTTCCCATCCGGTGCATTTATATAACCATGATAAATCAATTTCTTAATCGGTTCTCGAAACGGCAAATACCCCTGATCAGCAAAGAATTTACACCAAAATCGCACATACAAAAGATGCGCTACTGCGTGATCCGCTCCCACATAAACATCCGTTGGCGCCCAATATTTGATAGCCTCCGAGTCCCAGGCATGTTCACTGTCCCGCGGCGACACATATCGCCACAGATACCACGAAGAACAGGCATACCCGTCCAACGTATCCGTCTCACGGGTGCATTCCACCATCTGCGTCTTACCAGTCTTCGGGTCTTTCACTGGTATTTCAACCTTCAACCAGTCCTTTGCTTTAGCTAGCGCCGACCGCCCCGATTTATCCGGCTGATAATCATCTATCTCTGGCAATATCACCGGCAACTGGTCTTCCGGAATCGGATGGGCATTTCCTTCCTCATCATAAGCGATCGGAATCGGACAGCCCCAATACCGCTGACGACTAATCAGCCAATCGCGCATCTTATAGGTCGTCTTTGGTGTGCCAAATTGGCCAAACTCGCAAAGCTCCGTCTCCACCACCGGCAGACCAAACTTCTCCGCAAACTCCTGGTCTCTCTCGTCCATGGCCGGCACCGCCATAATCGCCCCTGTGCCATATCCAGCCAAAACATAATCCGCCACCCAAATCGGGATTTTTTCTTTCGTGGCTGGGTTTATCGCATATGCCCCTGTAAATACTCCGGTTTTTTCCCTATTTTCCTGTCGTTCAATCTCTGATTTCAAAAGCGCCGCCCGCTTGTAGGCCTCAACCTCTTCTCTCGCGTCATCCGTTACAATATAATTTAGCTCCGGATACTCCGGCGCCAACACCAAAAACGTCGCCCCATAGATCGTATCCGGCCGCGTCGTAAACACGGTGATATCTTTACCGCTTTTTTCAACTTTAAAATCAATCTCTGCTCCCGTCGACCGCCCGATCCAATTCTTTTGCATAGTTTTTATTTTATCCGGCCAATCCAGCGCATCAATCTCATCCAAAAGCTCATCTGCATACTCAGTAATCTTGAAAAACCACTGCTTCATTTTTTTCTTTTCGACTTCATGCCCACATCGCCAACACTTGCCGTTTTCTACCTGCTCATTTGCGAGCACCGTCTGGTCTACCGGGCACCACCACTGATAAGATTCCTTTTGATAAGCCAGGCCTTTCTTATAAAGCTGCAAAAAACACCATTGCGTCCACTTGTAATATTCCGGATCCGAAGTATTTATCTCCCGATCCCAATCTATCGCATACCCCAACCGCTTCGCCTGTTTCCGGAAATTCGCAATGTTCTCCGCCGTCACCGCCTGTGGCGCCGTCCCGGTTTTTATCGCATAATTTTCCGCCGGCAACCCAAAAGTGTCATAGCCAAACGGTCGCATCACGTTCAATCTCTGCTGCTCATAAAACCGCGTCAAAACATCCACGATCGTAAAATTTCGCACGTGCCCCACATGTAACCCCGCTCCAGAGGGATACGGAAACATCTCCGCAATATACATCTTCGGTACGCCTTTTTTCGGCTCAGCCTTAAATGGTTTTTCCTTCTCCCAAATTTTCTGCCATTTTTCTTCAATTTTCAGCGGTTCATATCTTTCCATATCTATCATTATATCATATAATAGATACATGATTAAAGTTTACACTACCCCTACTTGCGCCTATTGCCATGCCCTCATGGACTGGCTAGACGAAAAAGGTATCGAATACCAAGAAATGGACGCAACCAAAGAGCCAGATATCACCTCTGTACCCGTCACCGAAATTGGCGACGCGCGCATCATCGGCTTTGATCGCCCCGCTATCAAAAAGGCCCTCAAATCTTTGGCAAGCTAGCCACTTTTTTATAAATATTCTCAAACTTATCCAGCGTCTTTTCAAAATCATGCTCGTGGGCAATTTCTAGGGAACGTTTTGCAAATTTTTGCCGCAACTTCTCATCTGTTAAGATTTTAATCAGCGCGTCGGCAATCTCCGCAATTTCCCGCTTTTTCCCCTGTAAATCGGCCTTTTTTTCACCCGCATCTACCTCACACAAAAACCCATTCTCTCCGTTTCGGCACACCTCCGAAACTGCTCCTTTATTCACCGCAATCAGCGGCAGCCCCGAAGCCGCCGCCTCAATCAGCACTATCCCTTGCGTCTCTATTTCCGAGGCCGTCGCGAACACCCAACCTTTCTGGTAAATATCGTAAAGCTCTGGGGGTAAAACCTTTCCCAAAAACTCCACATTTGCCTGAATTCCCAAATCTGAAACCAACTTCTCCAATCTTGGCTTGTCTACTCCATCTCCTGCAATCAAAAACTTCGCCTCCGGCACTGTCCTTAAAACCTGCGCAAACGCCTCCACCACTATCCCCACTTTTTTCTCTGGGTCTAATCTCCCCACATAAACTACTGTCGGCGCATCTGCTCGTTCCCCTGGTTTAAAACACGACAAATCTACTCCATTCGACACCGCCGCCACCGGCACCCCCAAATCTCGTCGCGCCCCAGTCAGCAACCCTCTAATCGCCTTCTCTGTCGGCATCGTTACAAAATCACTCTTACTCTGCCGATTGCGAAAATAACTAGCCAGCACCGCATTTGCTCCTTTTTTCAAAACCCGCGGCATTTTTAGAGAATCCGTCAGCACCTCCGGCTGGTTATGCTCCGTTGTCACTACCGGTATTCCGTGTCGTCGCGCATACGCCACTACCGACAGCCCAATCGGATCCGACACCTGCACATGCACCACATCCGGCTTAAAATCATCCAAAATCCGTGCTACCTCCCTCCCCGGAAACACCGACACCCGCAGTCCATGCCGATAAAACAGCCGCGGCCATCGCACACCTAATACCTTCTTTTTCTCTGGCACCGAATGGATTTGATCTGGATATACTTTTACGTCCACCGATTTCAAATAATATACCTTTACCCCATCTTCGGTTCGCGTATAACTTCGCCCAGTCTGCGACGGGCAAATCACTACCACCTCGTGTCCTCGCGCCGCCAGTCCCAGCGCCAAATTATACGAAAACACCGCCACCCCGTTAATCTGTGGGTAGTAAACCGCCGTGGCAATTACAATTTTCATAGCTTCTTCGCTTTATCCATCTGCGGATCACGCATCGCATTAATATCTTCGTATGATCGCTCCACTTCCACGTCCGGCGTAATTCCCTCACCATTGATCGACCGCTCCTTCGGCGTGTACCATTCCGCCGTCGTCACCTTGAGAACCGTCCCACCGGACAAATCATACAAATTCTGCACCACACCCTTACCATAGGTCTTTTCCCCCACTATTGTCGCCTTGCCATAATCTTGCAATGCCCCCGCCGTAATCTCCGAAGCCGAAGCCGTCGTGCCATTTACCAGCACCACCGTTTTCATATCAGAAAGAATCGCCTTGCCCGAACCAGATTTTTCCTCTGAATCGCCAAAGTGTTTTGACTTTTGTTTCAAAATCACCTCATTATCGATCCATAGGCCCAGCAAATCTTTCGCCGCCGCCACATATCCGCCCCCATTGCCTCTAAGATCCAAAATCACTTTTTTCACCCCCTTCTTGCCAAACTCTTGAGCAAATCCCTGCACCATCGTCCCTGTATCACTATCAAATCGTGTCACCGTCACGATCGCCGTCGAACCATCATATTCCACATAGGCCGATACATTGTTTATCTCTTCCCGTTTCATCGTAAACGACTTTTCCTCACCATCCCGTACCACTGTCACCGTCACTTCCGTGCCCTTATCCCCCCGCACCTTTTTGGCGATTTCTTCAGACGACAATTTATAAATCTCTTCGCCATCCACTTTATACAGTATGTCTCCCGCCAAAATCCCCGCTTTCCTCGCCGGATTATCCGGCAAAGTCCGGAGCACCCGCACATAACCATCACGCAGGCCCATTTCTACACCAATCCCCGCCCCCACATTGCCGTGCAAATCATCATAGAAATCAGCTGTCTCTTCCGCATCCATATACGTAGTATAAACATCCC
>JAZRAP010000064.1:0-3030 GCA_045634665.1 Candidatus Nanosyncoccus sp. | reverse complement strand
CGACATGGCTACGATCCGACTTGGCTATATTACGATTGACGGAGTGCCGACGGTAGAAATGAAGCGGTCGGATGTGCGAAAAATGTTTGGAATGGTGCTGCAGGATACATGGCTGTTTTCCGGTACGGTGGAGGAAAATTTACGCTATGGCGCTCAATCGGCGAGTTTGAACGATGTGAAAAAAGCAGCGCGAGCGAGCAATGTGCACCATGTGATTGAGGCGTTGCCGCGGACTTATCATTCGCAGATTTCTGAGGATTCGGATAATATTTCGGCAGGCGAGAAACAGTTGATCACGATCGCGCGGGCGATGGTGGCGAACCCGCCGATGATGATACTAGACGAAGCGACATCAAACGTAGATACGCGGACAGAGCAGTTAATTCAAGATTCGTTTGAAAAGTTAACTTCGGGCAGAACGTCGTTCGTGATTGCGCATAGGTTGTCTACTATCCGGAATTCGGATTTGATCTTGGTGATGCGAGATGGGAATATCGTGGAGCAAGGAACGCACGCGTCGCTGCTTAAGGCTGGTGGGTTGTATGCGGAATTATATAATTCACAGTTTGCGGAGAATAAAGTCAAAAATTTCAGGGATAGTGCCGGAGGCGTCGATGAGATGCAAGTTAAAGTCTTTAGCTATCCGCGGGTAGGCGGCGTTGACTTTTTGCTGAAAATCGTCGGGTTTGGCTTCAAAAGTTTCGGTGGCTTTGCCGCGGGATTTTTGGCGAGCTAGACGCACAGCATCCGAAACGGTGAGAATGAAGCCATAGTCGGGAGTGAAATATTTTTCAGGTAGAGTTTCTTTGGTGATTTTGATGATTTTACTGCGAGAAACGCCTTCGCCATAGCCTTGATAAGCGAGAGTGGACCAGTAGTTGCGAGCGGAAATGACAATGCCGCCACGTTTCAAGACTGGCTCGGCAATTTTTTTCCAAAGTTCAACGCGAGCGGCAGTGAATAATAGGACGTTGGTCATGGGTTCTAGGTTGTAACCGCGGGTTAAAATCATGTCGTGGAGATCGTGAGCTTGCGGAAGGTCGCCATCTGGTTCTTCCAAAATCACAACTTCGCGGCCTTGTTTTTCGAAATGTTCGGCAAGCATTTTTGCCTGAGTAGATTTACCGGTGCCGTCTTGGCCCTCTATCACGATGTACATTATTTGGTCTCCGCGAGGTATTTTTCGTAACAGGCGGGGCAGATGGCACGGTATTCAATTTTAGATTTACCGTCGTCAATTAAAATATCGGGGCCGTCGGCGACGAGCTTGCCATCCAAAAATCTGGCATTGTAGGTGGCTTTACGGCCACATTCGCAAATGGTTTTGAGCTCTTCGATGTCGTGGGCGATTTGGAGTAAGCGCGTGGCGCCCTCAAAACCGCCGTCTTCGCGGCGGAAGTTTAATCTTAGACCATAGGCCATCACCGGAATGTCTAGCTCGATGGTGATTTGCATGAGCTGGTCGACTTGAGTGGGGGTGAGAAATTGGGCTTCGTCAACTAGCACGCAGCGAATATTGGGATATTCTTGTGCGATTTTTTGAAATAAATTAGTGGTTTTGTTGAAACAAAAATCCGTTTCGCGCTCGGGGCCGATACGAGTGAGAATTTTGGTGCCATTCTTAGTATCGGTGGCTGGCTTGATGACGCAGACTTGGTGGCCACGTTCTTCATAGTTGAAGGCCACCTGCAGAAGTTGCATGGTCTTACCGCAACCCATTGCGCCATATCGAAAATATAACTTTGCCATGTTATAATAATTATAACATGCACGAGAGTTGGAAACCATTTTTGAAATCAGAATTTAACAAACCATATTTTAAGGAGTTGGCGGAGTTTTTGCACGAAGCATATGAGACAAAAACTATTTTTCCGCCAAAACAGTTGGTGTTTTCGGCGTTTACGACAGATTTGAACGAAGTGAAAGTGGTGATACTGGGGCAAGACCCCTATCATACGCCAGGAGCGGCGGAGGGGTTGGCGTTTTCGGTGCCTGCGTCGCAGCCAGTGCCGCCATCATTAGTGAATATTTATAAGGAAATCGACAGCGATATTGGACGACACGCAAATCCGAGCGGGAGTTTGCGGAATTGGCAGAAACAAGGCGTGCTGCTCTTAAATACCATTTTGACAGTAGAGGCGCACCGGCCAAAATCGCATAGTGGGAAAGGTTGGGAGATTTTTACTACGGAAGTGATAAAATATCTAAATGAGGAGCGGCCGCATCTGGTGTTTATGCTCTGGGGGCGAGATGCGCGGAACAAAGCGGAGCTAATTGATGGGTCAAAACATCTAATTTTGGAATCGCCGCATCCGTCGCCGTTGTCGGCGCACTATGGATTTTTTGGAAATCGGCATTTTAGCAAATGCAATGACTTTTTGAAACAAAATGGCTTAGAGGAAATTGTTTGGTAATTAAATTTCTACTAGATCCAGGCGCTGAGCCTGGCGTATTCGTCTGACTTTGGCGGGTAGGACGAAAGTATGTCTTCGATGTAGGTTTTGCCGTTTGAAAGATTTAGAGTTTCGACGTCAGGCATAGAAGTAAGGAGGCGAATGACGGCTTCGTCGGTTTCGACGGTGGTCATGGACTTTGTGGGGTCGGAGGAGTGGGATTTGACGCGAAGCTCTTTGTAGACAAAGCGTTTAATGCCGGCTTGGAGGCAGTATTTGAGGCAGTTTTCGCAGGTGGCAACACGGTTATAAATGGTGCAGCCGGTGAGATCCTGATGGGCAAAAAGAATGGCGTTCATTTCGGAGTGAATGGCGAAGTAATATTTCATCGGGCGCTCGTGTAAAGTCATCTTGGATTCGTCGGCGCCTTGAAGCATGCCGTTGTAGCCAAGCGAGACGACGCGCTTTTTGGGATCGACGATAACGCAGCCCATTTTGGAAGAGGGATCTTTGCTTTTGCTGGCTGCCGCTTCAGCAATTTGCATGAAGTATTCGTCCCATCGGCGCTGTTTACTCTCCATAATAACCTAATTATAGCATAGATTGGGGGTGGGGGGTTGAATTTTTTGACGTGCTG
>JAZRAP010000063.1:0-7260 GCA_045634665.1 Candidatus Nanosyncoccus sp. | reverse complement strand
GAGAGGAGGATGAGGAGGCCGGTAGCGAAGGGGTCGAGGGTGCCGGTGTGTCCAACTTTGACTTTGTGGCCAAAATCATCGCGTAGGCGGACGCGGACTTTGGCCACAACGCCGAAGCTGGAAATGCCGGCGGGTTTGTCGATGAGGATAATTTGGTCTTCCATTGCAATATTATAACAGATGTGATATAATGGGGCAATGATAACAAAAGAGAATAAAGACAAGGCTATTGCCAAAGTCCAGCGAAGTAAGCAGGATGTTGGTTCTCCTGAAGTACAAGTTTCGATCTTGACGTCTCGCATCAAAGAAGTGACTGAGCACGTGAAGAACAACAAACATGACTTTATGGCCAAAAGAGGTTTAATCCAGATGGTAGGGAAGCGGAAGAAGCTGCTGAAATACCTGGAAGAGACGGATTTTGAGCTGTATAAGAAAACCATCTCGAAGCTAGGCCTTAGGAAATAGTTTTAGGAAAAGTAAAAACCCGTCGGCGAACCGGCGGGTTTTTGACGGAAAATGGCGGAGTTCTGAGGACTAGAGACCGAAGAAATCGGTGAGCTTTTCGAATTTGCTCTTCAAAAGCTCCTTGCTGCGAGCTTCGCGACGCTGTTTTTCGGCGTCGTCTTCGTCAGTTTTGAATTTATACTGACGAAGGAAGGCGTCGAGCAGGGCGCCGCACTCTTCGGTGGAGACTTCATCCCCGGCTTTTTGCAGATATTTGCAATAGGCCACGTATCCGATCTGGAAGTCCATCAAGAAACTCTCGAGTGCATCAATGAACAGCAGCATTTGAAGACTGAAAGTATCTTCAAAATGACTGATGTAGAGATTGGCTTTGGAGTCATCGACGAGGACGGCGCAGTTCGGGTAAAACTCTCCGATGATAGCATCTTCGTTAATAGTGAAGACGGCCGTCGTGTAAACGGAGTAAGCCTCGCCGTTCCGCTTCCGGACGCTGGACCAGATTTTGTCCAGTGGGCTGAAGACCGGGTTTTCCGGAAAAGAGAGCCCTCGGATGATGAGGCTCCCGATGCCGTTTTCGCAGCGCTCTTCGTAAACCAGTTCTCGTGCCATTTTTTCCGCTTGTGTAGTTAATGTGCTCATGCTTTCTTGTTCCCTTCGTTTCGGTTGCTGCTTAAAGCATGCAAAAACAATACAACTTCTCTATTATAGCATACTTTGCGAAAAAAAGCAAGTTTTGATATAATAAAAGTAACATTAACATCTGGGAAGACAGCGGATACCTGACGGGGGCAGATATCTGAGGTTTTCCCAAGAAAGGGTATTTTTATGGAAATTATTAATCCTAACGGTAAAAAAACGGTGCGGCTTTCTACCGAGTGGCTGGGGCGAGAGCTGACTCTAGAGGTAAACAGGGTGGGGTTTCGGTCTACCTCGTCGGTTCTAGTAACTTATGGGGATACCGTGGTACTGGGGTCGGTAGTAGTAGGGACGAAGCCAGTGGTAATGGATTATTTCCCTCTGTCGATTAGCTATGAAGAGAAGTTTTACGCAGCGGGGAAAATCAGTGGGTCGCGGTTTATCAAGAGAGAAGGGAAACCGTCGGATGAGGCAGTGCTAATTGGACGACTGATTGACCGGCCGATTCGACCTCTGTTCCCTAAGGGGTATCGGCAGGAAGTGCAGGTGGTTTGTACAGTGTTGTCGATGGACCCGAATTTCCGTCCGGACTGCGTGGCAATGATTGCAGCTTCGTCGGCTCTGATGAACGCTGGGGTGCCGTTTGATGGGCCGGTGGCAGGAATTCGAATTGGACGTATTGGGGGTGAGTTTAAGGGATTTTTGAGTTCAGAAGAGAGAGAAAAATCACCGCTAGACTTGGTGGTAGCCTGTAAAGATGGCAAAGTAGTAATGGTGGAAGCGGGGGCAAAGGAAGTGCCGGAGGATATGATTATTGAGGCGATGCATTGGGCGGTGGACAAGGTGCAGCCGGTGCTAGATTTGCAGAGAAAGTTAGCCAAGCAGGTGAATACACCGGAGCAGGAATATGAGTTAGTTTTGCCGTCTGAGGGAGTAACTGCGGAGGTGGAAAAATGGACTGAAGGGAAGTTCGGCTCGAAAGTACGGGGGAATGTGATGGAGCGAGCACAGATGTTGGATGACCTCAAATATGCGATGCATGATGAGTTTGCTCTCTCTAAGGGTGAGGGTGAAACAGATAACGAAAAAGTGGCGTGGTATGATGAGAATTTGCGCGATGTATATGATCAGGCGTTTGAGCTGGCGGTGTTTAAAGAGGTGCGACGAGGGATCGTGGAAGAGGGGGTGCGGCCAGACGGACGAAAATTGGATGAGGTGCGACCGCTATCGTCGCAGGTAGGGATTTTGCCAAGAGTGCACGGTTCTTCCCTGTTTACACGAGGGGTGACGCAGGCGATGAACATTGTGACTTTGGCACCTTTATCTTACTCACAAGAGGTGGATACGATGGAAATAACCGAGGGGAAACGGCGTTATATGCATCACTACAATGCACCTCCTTATACGGTGGGTGAACCGGGGCGGATTGGTTCTCCGGGTAGGCGCGAGATTGGGCATGGTTATTTGGCAGAGCGGGCTTTGATCCCGGTGCTGCCGTCAGAGGAGGACTTCCCTTATGCGATTCGGAGCGTGACTGAGATAATGTCGCAGAATGGTTCTACCTCTATGGCGGCAACCTGTTCGTCCTGCATGGCGTTACTTAATGCTGGCGTGCCTTTAAAGCGGCCGGTATCAGGGGTGGCAATGGGGCTAATGGTGGATGTGCCGAAGGGGACAGAAATTACTGAGAAAGATATCGATAAAGCATATGTGTTGACGGACTTGATGGATGCGGAAGATTTTGCGGGAGATATGGACTTTAAGGTAACAGGGACGGACCAGGGGATTACGGCGTTGCAGATGGATATGAAAGTGCATGGGTTGCCGGTGGAAATCATGGAAAAAGCTTTGAAACAGAGCCACGCTGGGCGGATGTTTATTTTGGAGCATATTAAAGAGGTGATTCCTGAACCTGGTAAAGTGAGCGAATATGCGCCGCGGATTGAAAAATTGATGATTAAACCGGAGAAAATCGGTTCGGTGATTGGTAAAGGGGGTGAGACAATTAATAAAATTACTTCGGAAACAGGGGCGCAGGTGGATATTGAAGATAGTGGTCTCGTGACAATTTCGGGGACGAATAGTGAGAGTATTGAAAAAGCGGTGGCGTGGGTAAAGAGTTTGACGGAAGAGCCAGAGGTGGGGAAGATTTATGAAGGGGTAGTTGCTGCGATTAAAGATTTTGGGGCGTTTGTGACGATTTTGCCAGGGATTGACGGAATGTTGCACATTTCGCAAATTACAGAGAAGAAGCGATTGAAGAAGGTGGAAGAAGTTTTGCATAAGGGTGATAAGGTGAAGGTAAAATTGGTGGCGATTGATGACAGGGGTAAGTTGTCGCTGTCGATGATTGGCGTAGAACAATAATGATAAGAAATTTTTGCATTATCGCGCATATTGACCACGGGAAGTCGACGATTGCGGATCGGATGATGGAACTCACCGGGACGGTTAGTAAGCGCGAGATGCAATCGCAGCTCCTAGATTCGATGGAGTTGGAGCGGGAAAAGGGGATCACGATCAAATTGGCGCCGGTGACGATGCAGTGGAAGGGTTGCACGTTGAATCTGATTGATACGCCGGGGCATGTGGATTTTTCGTATGAAGTTTCGCGGAGTTTGCAGGCGGTAGAAACGGCGGTTTTAGTGGTGGACGCGACACAGGGAATTCAGGCGCAGACGCTGGCGAATGTGTATTTGGCTTTGGAGCAAGATCTGAAGATTATACCGGTAATAAATAAGATTGATTTGCCGGCAGCGGAAGTGGAGAGGACAGCGGCGCAGATAATGAATTTATTGGGTTGCTCGCGCGATGAGATTATTGAAGTTTCGGGTAAAACCGGGTTTGGTGTCGATAAAATACTAGATAGATTAGTTAGTTTGAATATTGAAATAGATAATAATGTAAATAATAAAACTAAAGCGTTGATATTTGATTCGTATTTTGATGATTATCGGGGGGTGGTGCTGTATGTGCGAGTGTTTGAGGGAGAGATTGCTAAAAATTCTGAGATTTTGATGATGGCGGCCAGAACTAAGGGATTGGCGTTGGAAGTAGGGGTGCTTACGCCAAAGATGACGCCGCGGGATAGTTTGAAGGCGGGCGAAATTGGTTATATTGTGACGAATTTGAAAACAACTAGGGAGGCGAAGGTAGGCGATACGGTGACGCTAGCACGAGAGCCGGCGGCGGAGGCACTGCCGGGGTACAAAAATGTGTTACCGTTTGTGTATGCGGGGTTTTTCCCTGTTTCGAATGACCAGTACAAAGATTTGAAAGAAGCGATTGAAAAATTGAGTTTGTCGGATTCGGCTTTGCAATTTGAGCCGGAGAATTCGCCGGTGCTAGGATTTGGCCTGAGGATTGGATTTTTGGGGCTTTTACACATGGACATTATTCGGGAAAGGCTGGAAAGAGAATTTGGACTGGATTTGATTGTGACAAATCCGTCGACAAACTACGAAGTAGTGATGAATAATGGGGAAATTATTGAAATTAAGTCGGCGGCGGATTTGCCAGATGTGACGGAGGTGGCAGAAATTCGGGAGCCATGGGTGAAGGGGGAAATAATTGTGCCGAAAGAAATGATTGGTGGGGTGTTGAATTTGATCAATGAGAAGCGAGGGCATCAGACGAACTTGTCATACATTGAGACGAGGGCGGTGATTGATTTTGAGGCGCCGATGGCGAATTTGTTGACGGATTTTTATGATCAGTTGAAGTCGGTGACGAGTGGCTACGCGTCGTTTAATTATGAGTTGAACGGTTATCGGGCGGAAGATTTGGTGAGAGTGGACTTTTTGGTGGCGGGACATAAGATGGACGCGCTTTCGGTGATGGCGCACCGGAGCGAAGCGGAGGCGATCGGGCGGGAAGTAACGAAAAAGCTAAAAGAAGTAATTCCCCGCCAAAATTTTGAAGTGGCGCTCCAGGCGGCAATTGGAGCGCGGATTATTGCGCGGGAGACGATTGGGGCGTATCGTAAAGATGTGACAGTGAAAATTCACACGGGGGATAGAGATAGGAAGGCGAAGTTGCTTTCCAAACAGAAAAAGGGTAAGGCGCGGATGAAAAGATTTGGCAAGGTCGATATCCCGAGCGAGGCATTTACCGTGATGCTAAAGCGGGACTAACGTGATATAATTTTATATATGAAACGTTTTTTGATGGTTTTGGTTTTGTGTTTGGCGTCGGTTTTTGTAGCTTTGCCGGTGAGCGCGATTTCGGATGAGAAGAAGGATGCGATCGTGGAACATTGCGGGGCGATAAAAGATAGTCTGAAGAATACACAAAGGACAGATGCGCGGACGCGGGTGTATTTGGGGGGTTTCTATGAGACGATTTTGACGGATTTTGTAACGCCTCTTAATGTACGGTTGGTAGAAAATAATTTGTCGTCGGCGGATTTGGTGGAAAACCAGAATAAGATAGCGGATACGAAGATATTGTTTGCAAACGATTTTGTGAGCTACCAACAGGATTTGGAAGAATTGGTGGATATGAGTTGCGAGCAGGAGCCGGAGGTTTTTTATGATAAATTGGTGCGAGTACGGCAGAAGCGGAAAATTGTGGAACAAGATGTGCTGAAAATGCGGAATTTGATTTCGGAGCATGTGAAGCTGGTCAATCAGTTGAAGGGGAAGTTGTAAATGAAAAAGAAATTGAATAGAGGCGGTTGGAATTTGGTAATATTGGGAGGGTTGGCGGTGGTGATTGCGGGAGCAACGACGGGGGTGTCACTGGCTATATATCATAATTCGGGGGATATTTATTTGGATCGGTCGCGGCCGGGATATTTGCCGGATGAGGCGGAGATTGAGGAGGGGGAGGAGCAGAATTTGGAATACAAGTTGGAGAAAAGTGGAAAGATAGACATGGAGGTTTTGGAAGAATATTTGAAAAATTTGGACATAGAGGTGAAAGCGATCGATGCTTATGAAAAACCATTTGGAGCGGAGGCTTTGAGCGACGATAGATTAGGACTTCCGACGGAATAATGCTTGACACTGACCGTTGACTATTTTAGATAAAAGTCTTATACTTAAAATATGAAACGACAGAAAAAGTCGCAGATGATAACCTTGGCAGCGCTAGGGTTGTTTGGGTTGGGGTTGGTTTTTTCAGTATTCGGAATGTCGCAGACGATTGTGAAAATTGACGAAGAGGCGATTGCGCGGACGCCGGAAGCAGTGTTGGCTAGTGCGGGAGTAGAGAGTGGTGCCGATGTGAATTTAGCGGTGACGTATTTTGATCAAAAACAGGATACGTGTGTGAATTTATATGATGCGGGGGCGAGTAAGGCGATAAAAGAACGACAGTTTGAGTGGACGAGCTGCGGGTATGATTATGGGCAGATTGAAGAGGGGTTGGTGGAATATGAATTAGGAGAAAACCTTTTGCCGGTAGCGAAGGGCGGAAAGCTGACCCCGAACCGAGGTTTGACCGATATGAGTAGATGGTTTGAAAACGTAGAAGGTAAGAGCAAGGAGTACGCCGGGAATTTGAAGTTGGCTTATAAAGTAGGTGAGACGGCGGAATTTTCGTTTGCGAGTAATGATTTTTATCCTTTGGACTCTGCGGAGTTTAGCGCTGGAGATGGGGTAAACAAAGATGGGCATAACCATTTGTGGACAATGAATTTTGCAGTGCCGTTTACGGTGATGGCGAGTGGGGCGGAGAGTTTTGAAATTGCGGCGGATGATGATACTTTTGTGTTCGTAGGGAAAGAGTTGGCGCTAGATATGGGGGGGATTCATGCAGCGACGACTGGTAAGATTGCGGTAAACGAAAACGGGGAAGTTTATACAGGGGTGGAGAGCGCGGATTTGGCGTATAGCGGGATTAAGGTGACAAAGGGGCAGGGGGAAGTGATTCGGATTTTCCATGCAGACCGGGATGCGGAAGACGCAGTTTTTAAAGTTAAACTCATGGGGATGAATTTGAACGTGGTGCAGACGCAATTAGCGAGTGGTGCGAGTGGCGTGCAGGTGGCAGTAGCGAATGATCCGACTGGTTCAGTCAACGGTTCTGATTATGTGGGGCCACTAGGAGCAAGTACGGTGATGAAGTCTGATGGGACGAAGGGGTATTTGATTATGGCAACGGTGCTAGCAGTGGCGATTGTGACTTGTGCGATGTTTACGGTGATTACAGCGCATG
>JAZRAP010000062.1:0-7012 GCA_045634665.1 Candidatus Nanosyncoccus sp. | reverse complement strand
CGATCCGCCGCATTCAAATCTATCGTCATCGGCTCACCTGTTTTTCGCACTTTCGCAATCCACCCCTCCGCCTTCTCGGCGATTCTATCCGCTCGCTGCCTCTTATAATTTGCTACGTCCACATTCACTCGTGTCACTTCTGCCTCTTTTGAAACTAATGCCATCGACACCACGTGCTGCAAAGCCCTCAAATTGTCCGCATTCCGCCCAATCAACAAAGAATTCAAAGACGTAGATGGCACCGATAATTGTATTACCTCATCGTCGATCGTCGACGTCACCGCCACATTTATCCCAAAAAAACTCAGCAGGTCTTCCAGATATCTAGCTGCAAACCTAATTGATTCGTCTTTATTCATAATTTATCTCCTTTTCTTTTTAATATCCTTTGCGGAGATACGTGTGATTTTTGTTCCTGTTTTTTTGTTTTCCACCACTTCAGCCTCTTTAATCCCCCGGAGTTCCTTTAGCACCGCCTTATCCGTCGTTGCATCGATATCATCATCCACTTTCCGTAGTACAATTCTTTGCTGTGTCACTGTGATAATATTACTTAAGAAATAGTAAAACGCCAACGCCCCATTCAAGTTAAACATAATAATAAACATCATAAATGGCATCATCCAAGCCATTGAACCCGTCGCCATCGTGCTAATCTCACTCTCGTCAATTTCTTTCCCCTGCTTAGCCTCTGCAATCAAATCACGGAATTTCTTCTTTTTCTCGGACTTACCAGACGGCATCTGTTGCTTCGTGGCCCAATATTGAATTACTGAAGCCGCAATCGTACAAACTAAAATAAACAGCGCCGACCACGAGAAATTCCCCATCAGTACATCACTCGCCTTTACATCCAAATTAATCACCCCAAACAGCTGCGGGTGGAAATCATAAGCCGCCTTTTCCTCAGCTGGGATTTCATTATTCGTTAAATCCGCCAGATAAACTTCCTGTTTTTCTTCCAAATTCCGGATCTCACTCCCCTCATACGCCACAATGTCATATGCTCGGTTCATCAGATTATCCGTCGGCAAAGGCGTCGCCACCACCCGAATAGCCGAAAAGATCGCAATAAATATCGGCAACTGTATCAGTAGTGTCAAAATCGATGCAAACGGCTTCACATTATACCGTTTATATAGATCCATCGTTTGCAAAGATTCTAACTGCTTATTCCCTTTGCAGTTCTTTTTAATTTGTGTCAACTCCGGCTGCAACTTCCGAATCAACTTAGACTGGTTTAACTGCCGTTTCATCACCGGCCACATCAAAAGCTTCACAATTACCGTCAAAATAATAATCGCGAGACCAAAGTCATGCACCAAATTAAATATCACAAACAAAATGTTCACAATTGGCCGCACGATAATCATATCAATAAAATTAAACGGTCCGCCCGTCGCAATCGAGCCAATCACAAACACGATAAAAAGCCCCCAATAAATATACTTCCTGATCCTCTTTTTATTCATTCTTCTTATTATAACACACTTTGCTCTCGTTTACGAGCTCCCCCAGTAACTTCTCCAGCTCCGTAAACTTCATCTCTCCCACCTTTTTGTCATATACCACAAAAATATAATCTCGCTTCAAAGGTATTAAATCAAAATTCTTCCTCAACGCTTCATATACCCGTCGCCGAATCCGGTTCCGCCCCACCGCCGTTTTCTCCACCTTTTTTGATACCACTACCGCAACCCGCGTAAATCCTTTCGTATTATCACAAAAAACCAAAGACATTTTCGGCTTTCTCACCGTCTTGCCTTTTTGATAAACATACTTCACTCCCCCTCGTGAATGAAATCGGTATCTCTTACTCAACATAATATTATTATACCAAATAAGCCCCGTAGGGCTTATTTTAAGCACTTAATCTTGCGCGGCCTTTTAAGCGGCGTCGCTTTAACACTGCCCGCCCCGACTTCGAAGCATTTCTCTTCATAAATCCATGTTCAGCCTTCCGTTGTCGCTTATGCGGCTGATATGTTCGCTTTGGCATATTATTCCTTAAACTTTTATTATTTTCAAATTCTTTTCATAGTATACCGCATTTTTCCACATTTTTCAAGAAGTTTTCCACATCTTTTTCTGGGGTTACCACCGAATTGTGGAAAAATCCGTCTCTAATTCCCCACTCCCACATTACACCACAAAAAATTTCCTTCGCAAACCCTGTGGAAAACTCCTCCAACCCATGCTAT
The DNA here is from genome assembly GCA_045634665.1 of Candidatus Nanosyncoccus sp. Classification (GTDB taxonomy): domain Bacteria; phylum Patescibacteriota; class Saccharimonadia; order Saccharimonadales; family Saccharimonadaceae; genus Nanosyncoccus. The sequence goes on along the minus strand of JAZRAP010000062.1, from coordinate 4,811 downwards.
AATAGACAACAATAAAGGAGGTCCACACCAAAATGTATGACGTTTGGAAAAACGCGCTTGCTGAAATCGAACAACAAATTTCCCCTGCCAATTTTTCCACCTGGTTCCAAGACACCTCGCTTCTTTCCACCAAAGATGGTCACGTCAAAATCAGCGTCAAAAACACCTTCTACGTCAAACAGCTTCGCAATCGTTATTATGATCTTATTTCCACCGCCCTTAAAAACAATCGCGTCGAAGTCAAAGATCTCACTTTTGAAGTTAAAGCCCCTACTAAATCCCGCGTTCGCCCCCGCGAAATCACCAAATCCACCCCAGCTATCAAAGAACACATTAAATCTATCCGTAACACTAAAACTCGCCAAAACCACGAAACTGGCCTTAACCAGAAATATACCCTTGATAATTTCGTCGTTGGCTCCAACAACGATCTCGCCGCCTCCGCCGCCCGCAGCATCATCGACGCTCCTGGCGATCGTTACAACCCCTTCTTCCTTTACGGTGGCCCCGGTCTCGGCAAAACCCATCTCGTCCAAGCCATCGGTAATGAACTCTTAAAGAAAAACCCTGATTACAAAATCCTCTACACCCCCATTTCCGACTTTTACTCCGATTTTATCGATTCCGTTCGCAACGGCAAAGGTAAAGATTTCAATCAAAAATTCCGCGCCCTCGATTGTCTCATTATCGACGATTTTCAATTCATTGTCGGCAAAGAAAAATCCCAAGAAGAATTTTTTAATATCTTCAACGCTCTCTATCAGCTCAATAAGCAAATTATCGTCACATCTGATCGTCTCCCCTCCCAAATCAAATCCGTCGATGAGCGTCTCGCTTCTCGTCTTGCTATGGCTGGCGCCTTTGATCTTCAGCTCCCTAAATTTGAAGATAAATGTGCCATCCTCCAAGCCAAAGCCGAAATCATGGGCGCCGAAATCGAACCCGAAGCTATTGAGTATATCGCTGAAAACGTCAATACTAATATTCGCGACCTCGAAGGTGAATTCTCTACTATCCTCCTTATGTCTGAAGTCCGTGGTCTCACCCCCCTAGAGCTTATTGAAAATGGCTCCGTCTCCGTCAACAAATCTTCTAAACTCCGCCCAATCACTCCCAAACAAGTCGTCGAAAAAGTCGCCAAATACTATCAATTAACCCCCAAAGAAATGTGTAGTAAATCCCGCGTTGCCAATATCAAAAACGCCCGCCAAGTCGCTATGTTCATTATCTCCAAGGAAATCGGCAGCAGCACTACCAAAATCGCCGCCGAAGTCGGCGTCAAAGACCATACCACCGTCATGCATGGCATTAAAAAAATTGAACAAGACCTCAAACTAAATTTTACTCTTCGCGACCAAATCGAAGAAATCAAGGAGAAGATCTATGGCATCTAATCACACCTCCACAATGTGCAAAACCCTGTGTATTTCTACGTGTAAAACCGCCGCAAAAATCCGTGTAAAAAATGTGTACAACCACCCCGCCACACCACCATCCAGTGCAAAACTCCACTTTCCCACCACCTTTTCCCTACTTTCTCACAACTTTTCCCACCGCACTTCCACCCCTGGTAATCACCCCACTTTTCCACTATTCCACAAACCCTACTATTACAACTACAAAATATTTATTTAATAGAAAGAAAGGATTTCTCACATGAAAATCAAAGTTACTCAAGAAAAACTAAGCAAAGCCCTTAATAATGTTAGTCGCATTGCTATCGGTAAAGTCACCCTCCCCATCCTTAATAATGTCCTTATTCGAGTAGATAATAAAAAAGTTTCCCTAGTCACCACCAACCTAGATATGGCCGTCGTTGATTTTCTCCCAGTCTCTAGTTCTGAAGATGGCGTAGTTACCGTCCCCGCCAAACTTCTTGCTGAGTTCGTCTCCAATCTACCTAAAGGTGAAACCATCGAAATTTCCACTGATGACACCAAAGTTACTATTTCTGCCGGTAAATATTCCTCTACTATTAACGGTTCCCCTGCTGATGATTTTCCCGAACTCCCCGAAATCGATGAAAAAACCGCCGTTACCTACCAAATCGGTATCAATGAATTCAAAGTTAGTGCCAGTCAAGTCCTCATCGCTAGCAGCAATGATCTCACCCGTCCCGCTCTAACCGGTGTCTATTTCAACACCGACGACGACCGTCTCGCTATCGCCGCTACCGATGGATACCGTTTAGCTGAGAAAAAACTCATCGACAAAGTCAAAAGCGAAGTCAAAGCCATCGTCCCCTCTAGCTCACTTCAAGAAGTCCTCCGCGCTATCCCTGACGACATCGAAGCCGTTGAAATCTCCTTCAATGAAGACCTAGTCCGCTTCCGTCTCGGCGAAATCGAAATCATCTCCAAACTTATCGACGCCAGCTTCCCCGATTATCAAAAACTCATCCCTAAAGATAGCAAAATCAAAACTGTTTTAAAACGTGAAGAACTCACCCGTGTCACTAGATTGGCTGCCCTTTTCGCCCGCTCCGTTGGTGGCTCCATCATCTGTGAAGCTACTGCTCCGGATACTTTTTCGGTCAAGTCTATCGCCAACGAATTTGGCGAAAACGATTCCAAAATTGAAGCTTCCGTCGATCAAGATGGCAAAGTCAACCTCAATTCCCGCTTCCTCATCGATGCCCTTAACGCCCTCGAAGAGCCCGAAATCACCTTCGAATTCACTGATCACACCGCTCCTATCGTCATCAAGAATAAAAAGAGTAATAAATATACTCATATTATAATGCCACTAAATTCCTAATGATTATTAAATCCATCAAACTTACCAATTTCCGCAATCATTCTAGTTACCTATTAGAGTGTGAAGATGAGACCTCCCTCATTCTCGGTAAAAATGGTTGTGGTAAAACTTCCGTTCTCGAGGCGATCTATATCCTCACTCGCGGCAAAAGTTTTCGCGCCACCGACCCCGAGATCATCAAACGTGGTACCGATTACTACCGTATCGAACTCAAATACCAAAATGGCGAATCTATCACCACTACCTACGACGGCAAAACTAAAACATTTTTAACCATAGACAAGAAAAGTACTCGCCTCCCCAAAAAATATAAATACCCCGTCATCCTTTTTTTACCCTCCGACCTTAATTTAATTAGTCATTCTCCCGGCCGCCGCCGCGACTATTTTGATACCTTTTTTAGTGGGCTAGACGAAACCTACGCCACCAATCTCTCCAAATACAAAAAAGCCCTCCGCCAACGCAACGAAATTCTTAAAAACGAACAAGTCACCCCGGCGGCTCTTTTTTCCTGGAATCTTCTTCTCGCTCGTCTCGGTACCGCCATTCATAATTCCCGCAACGATTTTATCCAGGAAATCAATTCTCGTCTCCCCGCCACTTACCACTCTATTGCCAAAAACGACGACGAAGTCCAAATTATCTACCAAAGTGAAGCTAAAAACCTCACCGAAGATAGCTACCTCAGCCACTTAGAACAAAACTTCCAAAAAGACGCCTATCTCGGCCACACTACTTTCGGTATCCATCGCGACGAATATCTCTTCGAATTCAATTATAAACCCGCCAATGGTTCCGCCTCGCGTGGTGAAACTCGCTCCATTATTCTCGCCCTCAAGTTTATCGAAGCCAGACTTATTGAGGAAACCCTCAATCAGAAACCCCTTATTCTCCTCGACGACGTCTTTTCTGAACTAGACGACTCTCGCCGCACTTGTTTAGTCGAAAACTTCAAACATCACCAGGTTATTATCACTAGCGTCGAGCGGTTTGATAATAATCATTTATAAACGCTATCACCGGATTTTCGCCTCCCTCAAAGCCATATATATTATTATATGCTGACGATTCTCCCGCGTATTGCTGCAAGGATTCCGTCGCCCTCGCTAGCGACACATACCTCTGGGCATATTTATATTGTCCCCAATTTGGATTACTAATCGAATTCACATACTCCGCCCCAGAGGCTATGCGTTTTTCCGTTTCTGAAGCTCCCAGGAAACTCCGGATCATCTCTAGTATATTTGACATAAAATTCACCGACGACAATTCATTGCTTAGAGAATTCAAAATTCCTCCATCCGTCACCCCCAACGGCGTCGTCCGCTCGTCATTATATAATACAAAATCCGCTAGCACCGATCCCTTATCGATCGTCCGCTTCCCTGACGCACTGAGGGTAGTATTATTATTTACAAAATCAATAAACTCTGGGTCATTAAAAGTATCATTCAAAGTTGAAGTATCAAAAGTTGCCACCTCCGAACACTGTGGTGATCCCACCGCCCCAATCGTACCGTAGGTTTCACAGTCTCCAAACTCTGTCAAAAACCCACTCGCCGCATCCGCATAGCTCGCCGGCAGTAGCCCCAGCACCGCCTCACTAGTTAAACTCGCAATAGTTTTCATACTGGAAGTCAGCGTCCCACTCATCTTTGCGCTCGCCACCGCTAGTTTATGCACGATCGACCCCAAAAATGTATTCTTCGAAGTCACATCAAACGGGCTCCGGTTTATCCGGTCCGCCTCCGCATCCATCGCCAGCACCGCCGAATTCAGCCGCGCGTATTCGCTCACCGCCGCCGCATCCCCGGCTGTCGCTCCACTCGCCTTTGCGAGTTTCTTCCCCACATTCACCGCTCCCTCTACTAACATCTCCCCTGCGTCTACCCCGTTAATTGTTTCATAGGAATTATTCACTAGCGATCCGTCAATCGTCCGGCTCACAGTATTTAGCGTCTCCACCGACGCTCCTTCCCCGCCAATATCCAAAAATCGCCCGATCGAACCTTTAATATTATCATCCGCCGAAGCCACTGTCCCCCTAATGATGC
>JAZRAP010000061.1:0-10256 GCA_045634665.1 Candidatus Nanosyncoccus sp. | reverse complement strand
TTTCGAAGCAATTTCCCGTGCAAAACCCATTTCGTGTGTCACAATCATCATCGTCACCCCTGTATTTGCCACTTCGCGAATTAGTGCCAATACATCGCCGATTGACTCCGGATCCAATGCCGAGGTCGGCTCGTCAAACAGTAACACCTTTGGGTTCATCATCATTGCTCGCACAATCGCCACTCTCTGTTGTTGCCCACCCGAAAGCGCAGCAGGGAAAGAATTTGCCTTGTTCAAAAGCCCAATATGTCTCAAAAATCCCCGCGCCTTCTTTTCAGCCGCCACCGCATCCATTAGCTTCAATTTTACCGGCGCCAATGTCAAATTCTCCATCACCGTCAAATTCCGAATCAGGTTAAAATGCTGAAACACCATCCCAATCTGTTGCCGCATCCTTTGGATGTTCTTGTCCGTGATTAGCTCACCATTTAATCTTATTTCGCCACTCGTCGGCTCTTCCATCCGGTTAATGCACCTCAGGAACGTAGATTTTCCAGACCCCGAAGGCCCTAGTACCACTACTTTTTCGCCCACACCCAGTTCAAAATCTATCCCCCTTATCACCTTATTCTTGCCGTATTCCTTTTTTAGTTTCTTTATCTCCAAAATATTCTCTTCCATTTCGTCTCCTATCCCCTCGCTTCACTTTTTTGTAAATGCTTTTCAATTCGTTTAATCGCAAAAGTGATCAAATATATCGTCACCAAATAGAACAGCGCTGCCACAAACATCGGCACAATGTAGCTTGCCATATTTTGCCCTGAACCAATGTCCTTCGCCGCCATGTTCAGGTCATACATGCCCACCATGCTTACGATCGCTGTTTCCTTTATCACTGTAATTATTTCATTGCCTAGCGCCGGGATAATATTTTTGATCGCCTGTGGCGCCACAATTCGCCGAAAAACTGTAAATTTTGACAGCCCTAGGGCCAACCCTGCCTCACGTTGACCTCTATCCACCGATTGTATCCCGCTTCGAATCACCTCTCCCACATACGCACCAGAGTTAAACCCAAATGCCAAAATTGCAATGATAATCTGCGGAAATCCTCTGATTGCAAAAATCACAAAGAACATAATAAACAGCTGCAACGCCATCGGCGTCCCTCGGATAATCGTCGTATAGATTTTACAGATCGCCTTTGGTAAAATCGTCCATTTAGACCGTTCCGAAGTATCTACTAACGCCACAATCAGACCGATCAGAAGTCCCAGTAGTATTGCAAAAAACGAAATCTGCAGTGTCAACAAAAATCCATGCAACAGGGAATCAATATATTCTGGCGTCGTAAACAGCTCTACCACCTTACTACCGAATTCATCCATTTGTTGCCTCCTCACTTAAACCCATATACTTTAATATTAGCTTATCCATTTCGGATTGTCCATCCTCTCCCACTTTCAACATTTCCGTTAATACTTCGTCGAATGCTGCCAAAAGCTCTGGTCGCTGTTTATTCACCGCAATTGCATAGGACTCCTCCGCCGGATAATCTCCACCCGCATCCGCATAATACAGGGGTAATGCCGTCAGACCCGGGTTTTTCTCCACAATAAATTTCGCCGCCAGCTCGTCCGCTACTGCATAATCTATAATATGCGCATCGATCGCGTCCGCTGCTATCTGGTGCGAATCCAATCCTTTTATCACTGCACCTGTATCCTTTAGCACTCCCTCCTTTATTTCGTCGTTCACAAACAAATATCCCGTTCCACCCATCTGTGAACCAATTGTTCTGCCAGCCAAAGCGTCCCACGTCACATATTCACCATGCGTTTCCGGCGCCCGCTCCGAATTAAAAATCACGTACTGCACCGAAGTATAATAAGGAATGCTAAAATCTACTTTCTCCAATCGCGCCGGCGTAATAGTAATTCCTGCCGCCCCCGCATCGGCAATCACGCCGCTCGCCACGTTATCAATAATCATATCAAATTCTACATTTTTGACATCTATCGTCGCATTCAATTTTTCCGCTACTCGGTGGATAATCTCCACATCCACCCCCACAATCTCTCGGTTGTCATAATATTCAAACGGGGCAAAAAACGCGTTTGTTTCCACAATATAATCATAAACCTTAATATCTCGCACAAAGAAAAATGTGCTCACCCCAATCACCAGCACCACCCCAATCCCCCAAACCCACCCTTTCACATTCCTCCAAGTCATAAATCAATTATACCACGTTTGGTAGCCCGGGTGCGAGTCGCACCTTTAGGTTCGACTCCCAACTAAAAAAGCGCCTCTGGAAGCGCAAAGCATTTTGGTGACCCGGGTGCGAGTTGAACGCACAACCTCTTCCTTAGGACGGAATTGCTCTATCCATTGAGCTACCGGGCCAAATCGTGTATAATATATTATATCATGGCTTTGGTCAAGAAAAAAGACACCAAGAAAACCGAACGCGAAAAGGTCGACGAACGTCGCGACGAAGTTTTAAGCAAAGGTCGCAAGTTCAAATACCCTTTGCAGTGGACTCGCCACCGCATCGTCGTCAATACCATTCTTATCACGGTCGTAGTCGTCGCCATGGTGATCATCGGCATCTGGCTCGCCCTCTATCGTCTCAACATGACCGACGAGCTTCTCTTTCGCATTACCCGCATAGTCCCAGTGCCCGTCGCTGCCGTCGACTCCGAAAACGTCCTCTTTTCCGACTACCTCATGCTCTACCGCAGCAGCATGACCTCTATTGAGCGTCAATCCGGCAGCCAGTTTGACGAAAAATCCTTAAACCAGCTTCGCACCGAATACAAAAAATCCGCTATTTCCGAAGCCGAAAAATACAGTTATGCCTCTAAACTTGCCAGAGAATCAGGCATCACCGTCTCTGACGAGGAAGTCCAAAACGAATTTCAGCGCCACTTAAACCTCGGTGGCATTGAGCGCAGCGAAGAAAGTTTCATCAAAATCGTTTCCGACAATTTTGGCCTTAGCAAAAGCGAATACGAGCGCATGCTTTACCTTTCGCTCCTAAAATCCAAAGTCGAAATAGACATCGATTCTACCGCTAACCAAATCGCCAACCAAGTCGAGAAACTCCTCTCTGAAAATGGCAACGATTACAAGGCCGTCGCCGAACAGCTTGGCGATAAGATTAGTTATCAAGAAACTGGCGGACTTGTAGACAGCAAAAACATCGACGGCGGTCGCGCCTCCGAAGCCATGAAACTCTCCCCCGGTGAGTCTAGTGGCAAGTTCATTTCTATGAGCGGCGACGGCTATTACTTTGTCAAACTCATCAATAAAACCGACTCCCAAGTCAACTTCGTTTCCATCCGCGTCCCCTTTACCGAATTTGCTAAACGTTTTGACGCCTTAGAACAAGATAACAAAATCGTCGAATACATCACCATCGCCCCCGAAGAGCAGGCCCCAGCCCCAGAGCAATAATAACTTGCAAAAAATCACAATTCGTGGTATAATATAGTTATGGTTAAAGATCTCTGGGAGTTCATGGATAAAGAGGCCAAGGCGCGAATTATTTTCGCAGGCGTCCTGATAGTGGTCGTGGCTGCCATCGCTATCCCATATCTCATCAGCGCCCTCAGTCACCACGAAACTAACGTCGGTGCAGATTTACCAGATTACACCGGAATCATCGCCGAAGCAGACTCTGAACCGGCCTCTTCATCAGAGGAAGCCACCACCGAGGCCGAATCCAGTTCAGATCCCGCCACCGAATCTACCCCAGAGCCCACCTCCACCGAACCAGCCGAAACCACTGCCTACGCTACTTACGCCCGTAGCACTCCCACCTCCACCAGCCAGCCAGTAGCCCAAACCGCTGCCGCCCCAAGTGAACCCGTTCGCCGCACCTCCGTGGACGACAATTCCGGTCACGATGACGGCTACACCGCCAGCGGCATAGACGACCCCGGCACCAACGACCCCATGCGGTCAGACACTCAAACTGACGGGGAAGGTAGCGAAGTTTAACAAAGTGTGATATAATCATCAAAAGAACCTGCGGGTATCGTATAACGGCTATTATGTATCCTTCCCAAGGATGAGACCAGGGTCCGACTCCCTGTACCCGCACCAGAGAAAGTAAAAACAGCCACTTGTGGTTGTTTTTAGTTTCTATGGAGTGGGGCCCAGGGAGAGCAATCTCCCTGTACCCGCACCACATTGTTGCCTATTTTTGAAAATATGATATAATATTAACCGAACGAATCATTCGTCGGACATTACTAGGTGTTTATCGCAGTAACGTATTCCAGCTTATTGCATATGTGTGGCTTTTCGGAGCGTAGTAGGCTGTTTTACGACCGCAAGCGTTCTGTCTATAGAAAGGACGGGTGACAACCATGAAAAAGAAAATTCTCGAGGCTAAGCGGATCCCTTACGAACATGCCAGGGCAATCGGCTCTGGCTCCTCTATGCGTTGCGGCGGGGGCGGCCCCGGTGGAACCTGCGGCGGTGGTTGCGCATGCGGCAACGGCGGGCGTAGGCCGAACAAAGAATAACACCTGACGGCCAGATCTCACACATGTCTGGCCTTAGGGCGCGCTCAGCGTGCCCTATTTTTGCGAGAGGACCACACGAAAATTATCAAATGGCTCCGCAAAAACTTCTTCTATAGTTTTTCCGGTTTTGGATAGATACTTTTTAACTAGGTAGTAGCCTACGGAGTAGCCAGCCCAACGGGGAATACCGCGTTTTTTATCTCCGAAAATAAAAATTGAGTAGTAATCGTAGTATTTTTTATCTAGATCGGCCTCAATAAGCTTTAGCACCTCAACATTTTTAGCGTCAGTTCGTTCTAGCATAGATTGGAGAAAAAATTGCTTGGCGGTTTGATTTAAAGTGGCTTGGTTTTCAAATGCCACGGCTAGGCCTTCCAAGATCATTCCATCGAAGAGGTTCTTCATGTCCTCCGGATTTTTTTGCCAACGCGCAGCATGATTCATTTCGTGGCAAATCACTTCGTAGACGAGATCTTCTACTACGTGACCTTGAGCGAAACTGGCAAGGATGAAGTTGCCGGTATAGGTGCGTGCGCCCAAATGGTCCTCAGGGATGAGGAAATCTGGCAATTCTGGGGTAGCAATAATATCTAAGTCCTCTCGGATTTGGAGTTTGGGGGCAGCATATTCTTTGGCTCGCGCTACTCCATTACGAATCGCTTCGCATTCCTCAGCAGAAAATTTTTTTTGTGCGTCAGCGATATGCAGATTAATTCTCATGATTTTATTTTATCACATGCCTCTGTTTTCGGCAAACAGTTGGGAGGGGCTTACTATTGCTATAAAACGCAAAATATGGTATAGTATAAGTGAGATCTGTCTAGAACCTTAAAATTTTGACCTATAGAAAGGAAGGTGTTTCTGATGAACGGCGATTTCGCACCGATTTTAGTAGTTTCGGCAATTCCATATGAAGGAGGGATAAAATTTCTACATCGCGAGGCACAAATTTGCATCGAAGGAGACGTAGTTAACAAATTATGGAGAATTTTGAGTTTCACCAACGGATATAACAGCATAGCGTTCATCGCAAAGGCGGCAAACCTGCCGGAAGATGAAGTTTCGGAAATTCTCTCCGAGCTAAGAAAAATGGAGCTAGTGGTGGATTCTAGGGAACAGTTTTTGCATTTTCACAGGATAAGCAACTACCCAACTACTTTTAACTCAACTCTTTCTCAGAGGGAGATCGAAGCCCATACTGCGAGTAAACGCTTGCCAGTTAAGTCGGGGGAAGTTTTGGAATTTAAGATTGACACGGGGTCCGCGCTCTACGATATAAGAGAGAAGCGACGCTCTTGCCGTAGTTTCTCCGAGAAAAAGCTTACCGAGAGCCAAATTGGGAATATCTGCCATTATGGCTATTCGATACCGGATCACTCAGTCCCGAGCGGTGGAGCGCTTTACCCTCTCAAGATCTATGTTTTGATCGAACGAGATCAAGAAGGAATCGGAGCTGGCTATTATGAGTATGACGCCGATCGGAATTCTTTGGTACTTTTTGATAGCGAAGTGGACGAAGAACAGTTAAAGTATTGCTTTAACCAAGAAGGTATGCCGTTCGGTTCGTCCGTGCAGATCATTATTGCGGCGGACCTTGCTCGTCAAACGTATAAGTACGCCAACCGTGGTTACCGTTTGACTTTAATTGAAGCGGGACACGTAGCGGAAAACATGAATCTTTACTGCGCAGAGCAGGGGCTCGGTGCATGTGAGCTAGGGGGAGTCCAAGATGAACCCATGAAATCCGAGCTTAGACTTAACGAATCAGTCTGGCCAATGCTCGCTATATCAGTGGGGTACCCAGCTGATTCGGGCCCTTGCGATTTTAATAAGGTTCTCTTTGTCGAAGAAAACACGGGAGAAAATCATGCCGTAAAGGAAGCTTGGGCAAATACCTTTAGCGACAATGGTTCATTTTTCGGAGCAGCGGCTGCGTATATTGGTGGAGGTGGCGATATTCAGTATGCCGGCGCTACGAGCCCATCTTATGCCGATGCGATTTTTAAGGCTACAGTTGAAGCATACGAGCGTATATTATCTAGTCAAGTCCGAGTAGATTTTCGTGGACCCGCGAGGCAGCTGAATGACCGTTGGTTGGACCCAAAACTACTTGCTCCGTTGACCAACGAACAGGCAAAAAGATGCGGCGTCACCCCGTTTTCAGTGGATTTGCCGATTAACTGGACCAAGGGAATCTCCTTAGACGGGTCTGAGGTTTATGTGCCTTCAGATGTAGTCTACTATGGCTATGAAACTGAGGACGAGAGGATTTATTTTGGCCATTCATCCGGGATCGCAGCCCACTTCAGTTTCAAGGAAGCAAGACGTAGGGCTCTCATTGAGCTGGTTGAACGTGACGCACTGATGAGGAATTGGTATACGAGGAAGGCACCAGGTGTTATTGCTGAAAATATTCTCCCTACCCATGCCAAGAGACGCACGCAACACTGGGCCGAACGGGGGCGCGAGATGAAGATTCTCCAACTGCCTAGTGATTATGGCTGGGTTTTCGAAGTCGTAATCGTAAGCGACGAATATCCGGCTTTCGTAAGCGGAGCTGCGGCGGCCGTCGACGATGGAGCCATCAGTAACGCCATCAACAAAGCACTGCAGGAGGCAGAATACAGCCTTCTGTTGGCGTTAAAGGAATCCAATTGCGAGAAAATTGACCCTCGAGAAGTGAGCACCCCTGCCGACCACGGGAAGTTGTACTGTTCAAAGGCCAATGCGACGAAGATCAGTTGGCTTTGGAATGGCAACGTTTTGGTCTCTTTCAACTCTCCGAGATATAGGGGTATGCATGAGATTGAGCGGGCCCTCGATGTCGTGACGGTTGATTTGTCGAAGGAAGGTTTTAATTTGAGAGTGGCTAGAGTTTTCAGCCCCAAACTTGTGCCAATCAATTTTGGGTTTGACTCAGCTCACTATACTCATCCATCGCTCGCAGGTGTGGTGGACTCCAAGAGTTTGGAAATGCCGCATTATTTCGCATAGGTCAGGCAAAAGCACGGAGTTTTCGCTCCGTGCTTTTTCATAGTCGAACATTATAAAAGACTTCGCGGTCGCCCTTTAACAGGGGGTATTTTTGTGGTATAATAATTTTATGCAAGAAATCCAGGCCAATCTTAAAAAAGTTATTCAAAATCTCTACGGCCTTGATTTTGATCCCGAAATCACTCCCGCCCCCGCCAACATCTCTGCCGACTACTCCACCAACGCTCCCCTAAAGCTCGCCAAAGAATTGCATAAGTCTCCAATGGAGATTACCGAGGAGCTTAGCGCGCAATTGGAAGCTTTCGCAAGCGCCCCAGGTTTTCTGAATTTCACTTTACCCGATGAGTATCTAAGCGAACAAATTGCAAAGTTAAATAACGATTTCGAAAAAAACATATCATCGGACGAATACAAAGGCAAAACAGTAATTTGCGAATTTTCCGATCCTAATCCCTTCAAAGTCCTCCACGTCGGCCACCTCTACACCTCTGTTGTTGGTGACGCCATCAGCCGACTCTACGAATACGCTGGCGCCAAAGTCATTCGTGCTAACTTTGGCGGCGATGTCGGTCTCCACGTCGCCAAAACCATGTATATTTTACAACAAAAAGACCCGGAAAAACTCACCATCGAAGACATTGCTCAGTGCTACGTCGCAGGCACCGCCGCTTACGAAGACGACGAAAAAGCCCACGAGGAAATCACCAAGCTTAATAAGGAGATTTACAAAATCAACGCCGCCGATGTCCATGGCACCAAAACTGCCGACTTATATTGGCGCGGCAGGGAACTATCTTACGATTATTTCAAGGCCTTTTACGCCAGCATCGGCCTCAAATTTGATAAGTTTTATCCCGAATCTACCGTCGCCGCTCTCGGCCTCAAGACAGTCAAAGAACAGCTAGAAAACGGCGTTTATCAAATGTCCGACGGCGCCGTCATCTTTGATGGCGAAAAATTCGGCCTCCACACCCGCGTTTTCATTAATCGCGAAGGCGTCCCCACCTACGAGACCAAAGACGTCGGCTTAATTTTCACCAAGTGGCAAGATTACCACTTCGACAAATCCGTCGTCATCACCGGCGGCGAGCAAAAAGAATACATGCAAGTCGTATTGAAATCCATCGAGCAATACGCCCCCGAACTAGTCGAAAAAACCACCCACCTCACTCACGGCCTTGTCAAACTTCCCGGCAACGTCAAAATGTCCTCCCGAAAGGGCAATTTCCTCAAAGCCGTCGACGTCCTCGACCTGGTCAAAGCCGAACTAGAAGAACAATATAATTCCACGGACGAGACCGTCTCCCTCGCCGCTACTAAATACGCTTTCCTCAAATACAAAATGGGCGGCAACATCATTTTCGATCCTAAAGAATCCGTCAAAATGACCGGCAACTCCGGCCCGTATCTCCTCTATTCTGCCGTCCGCGCCAAGAAAATCTTATCTAAAATTAAAAATAATCAAGAAATAAAAAATTACACATATAATAATTATGAAAAATCCCTAGCTCAAAAAATTATAAATTATAAAAACATTTTATCAGAAGCCGTCACCGAGATGGCTCCGCATAAACTCACGAATTACCTCTATGAACTTGCCCAAGAATTCAGTCGTTTTTACGAGCATTGCCCCGTCGCCGGCAGCGAGCAGGAACCTGAGCGCAAAAAACTTGTCCAAGTCTATCTAAACACCATGACCCACGGCCTCAAAATCCTAAACATCGACATCCCGGAGGAAATGTAACATGAAAAAAGCCAAATTACTCTGGATTGATCTTGAAATGACCGGCCTCGATCCTGCCAAAGACAAAATCCTCGAAGTCGCCGCCATCGCCACCGATATGAACTTAAACCAAATCGCCGAATACCAAGCAACCATCAAAGTCGACGACCAAATCATCAAAGACCGCATGGTCGGCAAATTCTGGGAGCAAAACCAAAAAACCCGCGACGCCCTCATCGCCCAAAATCAAAACGGCCAGCCCGTAGAACAGGTCGAAAGGGAACTACTCCAATTCATCGACCAGCATTTCGGCAAAGAAATTTATCTCGCTGGCAACTCCATCCACCAAGATCGCAAATTCATCGAACGCGAAATGCCGGAGCTAAACAACAAACTTCATTACCGCATGCTCGACGTCTCCGCCTGGAAAATTTATTTCGAAAATGCCAAAGGCAAAAAGTTCATCAAACCCGAAAACCACCGCGCTTTAGATGATATTAACGGCAGCATAGAGGAGCTCAAATGGTATTTGACCTTTCTGAAATAAAAAATCTCGGCGACTATACTTCAAAATCCGACCAAAACCGCACGCTTTTCTACAAAGACACAAAAGTTTTCCTCGTCGTCAATAAAAACACCATCGAAATCCGTTGTGACGCCAAACTCGCCGCCCATCTCAGAGAAAAATACGAATCTATCATGGAATCTCGTTACTTCGGCCGTGGCGGTATCGAAATCGTCCTCGCCGACCAGCTAAACCAAAGCGAACTAGCCGACCTAGTTCGCTTAAGTTATAATCTCACCGACTAATTATTTTTTCTTCTCAGTCTTTTTCTCAGCTTTCTTTGCCGCCAATTTATCGCGTCGTCGGTTCATCCGGTTCATCGCCTTAATCACCATAAAGATTACCCAGGCAATCACTAGGAACTCTACTGCCGTCTGAATGAAGTTACCATAGGCAATTACCGCCTCATCGCCCGTCCCAAAGAAATTCGGTATCCGGATCGCGAGACTCGTAAAGTCCACACCACCAAGCAGCAGCCCCACAATCGGCATCACTATAT
>JAZRAP010000060.1:0-2352 GCA_045634665.1 Candidatus Nanosyncoccus sp. | reverse complement strand
AACCAAAATCTTTTTTAGTCACTAAATTTGGCAAATCTGCCACATCAATCAGGTGGATCAGAGGTCGACGGGAAAACGGCAAATTTTCATACCAGTCAGAGATTGCCAGAGTTTCCTGCAAGAGAGACAGCCCTGCACCTCCTCCGCAAAGCAGAATATTGCGTGGTAGGCTGCCGACGTTTTCAAATTCTTCTAGCGCGACTTCCACCCCTGTCAACCATACCGAAATATTCCGCGATAAAGCCGTTTCAATTTTAGATTTTACTCTATCATCTAGTTCACCGGTATCATAATCTAATTTATAATTCTCCGCCGTCTCGAAATCTACTCCCATAGATTCGGCGATTTGATGGGTAAAACTCCGCCCACCGATGCCAAACATCTTGGTGCCTTCTACGCCGCCGTCTTCCACTACGGCAATATCTGTCGTGCCGCCGCCGATATCCATGACGATGCCGGAAAAATTTGACTCGATATCATCTCCTAGGCAGGCTCGACAAACCGCAAACGGCTCTACTGCCACCGTCAGAAGGTCCAGATTTAATTCTGCGCAGACTTTTTCGATCGCGGCGACGTGGATAAGCGGGGCAAAAGCCGTGTAGAATTGGATTACAATATCCGAGCCTTTGAAGCCGATTGGATTAGAGATTTTATACCCGTCGATCGTCAGAGAGACGATTGCTGAGTTGATCAATCGTACCTCTACATTGTCGTTGCCGGTCTCTAGTGCTACGGTTTTTTTGGCGACTTCGCCAGATTTTTGCTGAACTTTACGGATGATTTGCTCCATTTCGGCGTCGGTGATGGGCTTGTTGGGGTTTTTACGAGAGTAATTTACCGTGGTGGTATTACCCTTGATTAGCTCGCCTGCGATACCGACAACAGTCAGATTAGCTCGCTCACCAGCCTGCTCTTCTACCTGGACTAGTGCATCTTCGCACACAGAAACCACGGCCGGGATGTCTGCTACCGCGCCGGCGTGCATGTTGCCCTCTACCTGCCGGGCTTTGCCTACGCCCAAAATCTCGAGGTCGCCTTTTTTGGCAGGTTTAGCTAATACTGCTTTGACAAATTCCGTTCCGATATCTAGCGCCAAAATAGTGCTCATGGTTCAATTATAACACAACTTCCGGATTTGAGGTCTGCGAGTTGGTATTTGCCGAACTGGGTGCGGTGGAGTTTGGTGACCGTGTAACCTAGTGCAGCAAAGGTGCGGCGGATTTGGCGGTTGCGACCCTCTTTTAAAATCGCAATGTAATGATCCTTATCGCGTATTACCGAAAATTGGCTAGGGCCGTCTGGGAGCATCACGCCAAAATCGGAAATCATTTGTTGATGGAGAGGTTCTAGGGGTTTATCTAGCTCGACCTCGTAAACTTTTTCTTTTCTGAACTTAGGGTGAGTTTGTTGAAAGGCAAAATCGCCGTCATTGGTGAGTAAAATCAAACCGGAGCTGTCTTTGTCCAGGCGACCGACAGTTTTGAGTTTTTGATACTTTTGGGGGAGGAGCTCGTAAAGAGTGGAGGCGTCGCCCTGGGCTTTGCGAGAGCAGACATAGCCAACAGGTTTATTAAAAGCTAGATAAGTATATTCCGTATCAAAAGGGATGGTTTTATTGCCATAACATATCTTTGACGTCTTGTCTACTTTATTTCCTAATACTGCTACTTGGCCGTCTACGGTTATCTTGCCGGTGGCGATCAGTTCGTCGGCTTCACGACGAGAGACACCGAGGCGTTCGGCTAAAAATTTATTGAGCCGGATTGGTTGGTTGTTCATTTTGTGCAGTTTGTTGAGGTTGCGGAGCTGGCTGAGGGGTAGGAGCTGGAGCTGGCGCAGCGGCTGGGGCGGGAGCAGGAGTAGGGGCTGGAACAGGTTTATCGCCCAAGACTTCGTGGATAGCGTTGACGACATCCTCAATGCCGACTTGGGATTTAACGAGGTAGCGTTCGGCACCGAGACGTTCACCGCGAGCGCGCTGATCGTCGGCCGAGAGGGCGGTCATCATGATGACTTTGATGCCGGCTGTTTCTGGAGTAGAGCGGAGAATGTCCAACATGTCAAAACCGGAAATTTTGGGCATCATTACATCGCTCAAGATTAAATCGGGTTTTTCACGAACGGCCATGGCTAAGGCCTCTTCGCCGTCGCCAGCGGAGACTACTTCGTAGCCTTCGGCGGTGATGCGGATGCTGTAAATCTCACGCAAGCTCGCGTCGTCTTCTACTACCATTATTTTACTCATTTTGCTTCTCCGTTTAGATTGATATCGATTTGTTGAGGGGGTCGAGGTTGGGGTGGAGCCACTGGTGTGGGTGGCGTCGCGCTAACGGGTGAAGTCGGATCGTAGCC
>JAZRAP010000059.1:0-6093 GCA_045634665.1 Candidatus Nanosyncoccus sp. | reverse complement strand
ACATCCTCGCCTGTTAGCCCATCCCCCCGAGTCACTGCCTGCACAAACACTCCGTCTTTATATTTAAGTGCACACGCTAGTCCATCCATTTTGATATCAGTAAAAAACTCTTTAATCGCACCCCCTGATATCAATTTCTCTACTCTCGTCACCCAATCTCGCACTTCTTCCTCACTAAACACATCCGCCAGCGAAATCATCCGCTTTTCGTGCCGCACTTTAGAAAACTTATCTAATGGCTTCCCTGCTACTCGTTGCGTCGGTGAATCCGGCGTAATCAAATCCGGGTATTTTTCTTCCAATAAAGCCAACTCATGTTTCAAAGAATCCGCCGCCGCCTCACTCATCGTCGACTCATCTAGCACATGATAATGATACCGATAGTCATTTATCAGTTCTCTCAATTTCAATATTCTTTTTTCGGCTTCAATCTTTTCCATCGTCCAACATCCATCTATAATACATATATAGGTACGTCGTCGCATAAATAGCCGACCAACAAGTCATAATCGTCATACACACCGGAATAAACGGCACCCCCGCCGTCCACTCAAACTGTTTCATCCACATGTCAAACAAAATCAACGGCCACATCACAATCGCCCATTGAATTGCTATCGCTATAATCAGCACCACCAAACGCAGCACAAACCGCACCCGCCGTCCAATCATCAAATCCGACGCCGTCGTCAAAGCCTTCCACGGATACAGCCCCGGTGCACTTACCGCCACCAACGCCATCACAGAGGAAGACAGCAAATACCCAGACAACAAAATCATCAACGCCGCAAAAATGAAAAACACCAACGCATAAAACGGCGTCGCCAAAAATTCCGTCTGCACCGCCGCCGAATATGCCACGATCAACAGAAATATCGGAATGCATTGAATTACCGCGACGGCTAGCACCACCAAAGTCGAAATCAGCGGCGTCATCGCATTATAGAGTCCATCTCGTAGTTTTACTTTGTGCCCCGCCATCCGATGTCTTAGCAAAAATATTGTCACCAGCCACAACATCAAAAACACCAACACCCCAAACACCACCGCCGTCTCACTCGACTCACTAGACAGCCCGCCCGTCGTCACCGTCGAAACCAAAATCAACCCCGCCTTCGCCACATTCCCAATATCGCCTCCCGCCACTTGCAAACTCGCCTCGTCCAAAGTCTCCTTAAACTGCGTATAAGTAGACTCGCTCATAATCCCGATCAGCAGCGCATTCATCACCACCGCAATAATCAGAAGCGGCAAAAACAACTTCCAGTTATGAAAAATCATCCCAAAAGTTTTAAACACATGCTGCATCATCCCCGGGACGTTCAAATCTCGTTTGTAATCCTCCCGATATGACCTTTTGAAAGATTTGTGTTTAAAAACCTTTTTTGCCATGCTCTAATCTTTCAATCCTTTTTTCAATCGGCGGATGCGAAGAAAACAAATTGCTAAAAAAACCCTTTCGCATCGGATCATTGATATACATTGACGCCGCCGCAATATTTTGGCTCTTCATCGGCTGGGTATGTGATTGCAATTTCTTCAACGCCGCAATCATCCCTTCCGGATAGCGTGTAATATGCGCCGCCGAAGCATCTGCCAAATATTCTCGTTGCCGACTCACCGCCATTTGCGCCACTGCCGCCACTAATGGTGCCAAAATCGCCACCACGATGATTAGCACATATCCCACCGGGCTTCCTTCATTGTCCCGTCGCCCATCACCATAAAACATCATCCGAAATCCCAAATCAGAGATCAACCCCACCACGCACACCAAACCAAACACAATCATCGACACCCGAATGTCATAATTTTTCACATGCGACATTTCATGCGCCATCACCGCCGTCAACTCTTTATCGTTCATAATGCCAATCAAACCCGTCGTCGCCGCCACCGACGCATGCTTCGGATCCCGCCCCGTCGCAAACGCATTTGGCGCCTTGTCGTCAATGATATAAACTTTCGGCATCGGCAAACCCGTCGTAATCGACAAATTCTCCACGATATTATACAGTCGCGGGTTGTCCTTTTTTTCAATTTCTTTCGCCCCCGTCATCGCCATCGCCAGCGACCCCGCCGCAAAATATTGAATTATCGCATAGATTAACGCTATCACCGTCGTCCACGCCGCAATCCACGGATCCCGATAAAAATACGCAAACACCGCTGCGATTATTCCAATCAGAATCACAAAACCAACTATAATATATATAGTTCTCCGCTTGTTCTCTGCAATCTGCTTATACATAAACCTCTTTCCGAGCAAACAGCCCAGCTCTCGCCGGGCTATCCACCAAAACTAAAACTTCACGTCCGGAGCTTTTTCGATCTTCGCCTTTTCGGCTTCGTTTACTTCAAAGTATTCACGTGGCTTGAAATGTCCCACCATATTGTTGACAATATTTACCGGGAAAGTCTTAATCCGCGTATTCAAATCCTTCGCTCCCGCATTGTAAAACCGTCGTGCAGCTTGGATTTTATCTTCCGTATCCTGCAGTTGCGTTTGCAAAGTTTGAAAATTCTCGTTTGCCTTCAATTCCGGATAAGCCTCAGCAATCGCAAAAATCTTTGACAATGCTCCTTGCATCGCGTTCTCGGCTTCAGCCGCTTGCTTCACGGTCTTCGCCCCCATCGCCGCCGTTCGTGCTTCCGTCACCATCTTGAAAGTTTCTTTTTCGTGCTTAGCGTAACCCTTAACGGTTTCCACCACGTTCGGGATCAAATCCGCCCGATATTTCATTTGCACCGTGATGTCAGACCACGCTTCGTTCACGCGCTCGTCTAGCTTCACCAGCCCGTTATAAATCCCCGCAATGACAATGCCGAGCACTATCACCACACCGATTATTACTAATGCTACAATAAGTCCAGTAGACATAAAAACTCCTTTTATTTATATAACCATTATACCACATATTAAAAATTTACAAAAATCTCAAATCTATGATATAATTATCTCATCACGCAAACATACATGCGAGCGTAGCTCAGTTGTTTAGAGCGCTTCCTTGCCAAGGAAGAGGTCGAGAGTTAGAGTCTCTTCGCTCGCACCACGTTTTATTGCTCACACCACACCTTCAGGCTCCATTCGGAGCTAATTTTGTTATATAATAAACTTATGGATAATTTGTTCGCAAATCCAGAATTTGACATTTTTTACCTAATCTCGCAGGGCTTCGCTTTGGCGGCCCTGATTTTAAACTTATACGCTTTCCAAAAACGCCGCAAAATCCAAATTCTTAATTACAACGTAGTCGGCACTCTCTGCAGCGTATTTCATTATCTGTTCTTAGGTGCATGGGCAGGAGTTGCCACCAAAGCCGTCGGCACAGCTCGCAATGTCTTTGGTGCCTACGAAATCCACAAACACAAAACTTCCAAAATCGCCCCGCTAGTTTTTGTCGCATTCTACGTCATCTCGGGTTTCATCACTTACAATTCACCCGCCTCTTTACTACCCATCGTCGCCTCCTGCATCCATACTGTCGCCGTTTTTCTCGGCAATGCACAGCGTTTGCGTTATGTCGCAACTCTAGCTTCAATGTTATGGCTAATTTACGACGTCGTTGTCTTATCGATTGTCGGCATCGTCGCCGAAGCCATTTTTATCGTCAACACCGTGCTAGCAATTTATCGCTACCGTGATCGCAAAAAGCTCGAAGAACGCAAAAAGCGCAAGAAGCGCCAACAAATATGATATAATAATGATATAAGGCGCTTTGGCGGAGTGGTTACGCAGCGGTCTGCAAAACCGCGTACACCGGTTCAATTCCGGTAGGCGCCTCCATTAACTTTAGCTCTAAAAATGAAACGAAAGTCAATCCCGTTTCATTTTTTAATTTCTAACAATGGTTTCTCGGTTTTGCTTAACTTGTCCGCCTTCTCCACCAACGCCTGAATTTTCGCCTCCGCATGTTTTTCTTCGTCCAAAGTGTAACTTTCCTTCCCCCGCATCAAATCACCATAAAATCCCGTTCCTCTCGCCGCTTCCCAAAACAAATCCCCACCTTCCACATCATCATGAAACCACGGCTTCCGCCCCAAATTAAAATGCAGCAATTTCACGCTCTTGGCCCCCATCTCCTTCCCAAACTGCGCATTCCAATCCGCCGGCAAATGCAATATCTTTCCCCTCAAAATAATATTCAGATAATCCTGATCCGGCGCCACCAAGCTCGCGTCATACTCTTTCATCAAATCCGTCATTTTCGTAATGTAGTGCAATTTTCGCAATTTTCTCAAATCCATCAAAAGCACCCCGGAATTCACGTATTCCTTCGCCGGTACATCAAGCGCATTTTCTACATATTTCACGAACTCTGGCACCGCAGCTACCTTTGGATCTACGCGCGCCGCTATCACCTTTTCCCCCAAATCCACATCAAATAACTCTCCAATATCACCATTCAAAATCGTGTCCGCATCAATATAAACCGCCTTATCATACTGCGAAAAGAGCCTCGGTATAAACGTCCTGTATAAATACACCGCCGACGAATAAAAATCTCCCGACCCCGTCTTAGTAGAACAGTATTTCATAATTACCCGCATATACAAGTTGTATTTCATCTTATGAAACTCAATCGCGCAATTTTTCGTCACCAAATTCCGAAGCCGCAACCGATTCGTCCAACTCAATTTGTCATACATTACAATCACTCGGTAATTCCGATCCGGATTTGCATGTTGCATCAAAGAATTAATACACGCTGCCGCATACTTTGCATAATCATCCGTAATCGTCAAAAACACCGGAACGACTTTAGTCTTTTTTAGCGGATTTATGCCTGTATTGAAAATACTCATAGCTGTTCTTCTTACTATATTTTACCATAGAATCATAAGCTTTTCTAGCCAGCTCCGCCCGGTTCTCTTCCTCCGACTTCGCCGAATCCGGCCAAAACGGCCCATCCACATATATATCCATCCGCGGCAAATCGCCACGTTTTTTATCCTTCCGTTTATGATAAGTCGTCGTCATCGTAAAAACCGGCAAATTATTCCGCGCCGCATAGGTAAAAGACCGATCCCCCGCCGGAAACTTCCGTATCTTAGTATAATATGGCCACACATGCGCTTCTGGATAAATCACCAGACAATTCCCTTGCCTCAGCCTCTTGTCTGCCGCCTCATGAAACGCCTTTTTCTCCTCCGACGTTTTCCCCAGCGGCAGCCCTCCAATCATCGGCAAAAACTTCCCGATTCCCGGAATTTTCAAATTCACCGGGGAAATAATCGTAAAAATCCGCCGATCCGCCGCCAATGCCGGCCCAAACACATCATGAAACGGATTAGTGTGATTCGCATACATCACATAGCCAGAGCCTCTGGCTTTTTTCAATTTTTCTCGCCCATAAAATTTCGCCTGCCAATACCGCCGCTCATACCACTGCCCAAAAATCCAAAAAATCCGAAACAGCAGACTAGAATATAACCGCACCCACCAATGCCGCGGAATAAACTCATACCCCTCCGGCAGCCCCACTTCCACCTTCTTTTCTTGTTCATCCGTCTTGATCGGATCATCCTCCTCCGACTCATAATAAAACACCCGTTCACCCTTCGGAATATCTTTTTGAAACAATTCTGCCTTTGCCATTATAGTTGCCCTTTCAGCTTCTCATACTCTTCAAATATATCATCATACTCATAAATTTTCAAAACTTCATGCACCTTTTTCACCTCAAACGGCTTCACCTTTTGCACCCTAAAATACGGCCAAAACTTAAAATTATTGCTAAAATGATGCAAAACCGTATCCTCGCGCGGCCTCTCTTCCTGTTCATTATATTTTCGCGCCATCAATCGCCGCCTAGAGATAGCCCGGTTTAACGCCCCCTGATCCGGCAACAGCATCTTTTTCTGGGCACAAAATTCCCTCGCTTTCTTAAACATCCCCGTTTTCCGGCATTCTTCCATATTAAACAGCATCACCCCTGAATTCATGTAATCTTGCTTAAAAAACGACCACGGCCTATCGTTCAAATCCGCCCACTCCTTAGCGTCGCTTTTCCTTTTTAGCCACCCATGATATTTGTACCACCGCCGTCCGTAAATATCCAGCACCCCCGCCGCTTCCACCCCTGTCAT
>JAZRAP010000058.1:0-5655 GCA_045634665.1 Candidatus Nanosyncoccus sp. | reverse complement strand
CCGGGGGAGTTGGCTTATGGGGATGCAAGGGAAATTTGTGGCGGAAAGAATAAACCTATGAAATTCATGATTATGACAAAGGAAAAAACAGGGGAATTGGCAGAAATATCAAGCAAAATGAACGAAATACTTATGGGGTATTAGAGCGCAAAATATGGTATAAATATTGACATTTTATCGCGCTTGTGGTATAATGGGGGTATAGACTTAATCTGGTGGGGTGAGGCTAGAAGGAAGTCTCGCACCAGTTCACGAAAATACTATTAGGAAAGGGGAGAATCGTGAACGCTTATTATCATGAGTTTGTGCCGGCAGCACCGTGGGTGCATCTGTATTTCTGGTTTTTTGTAGGGATGATGGTAATCATGGCGCTGATAGGCTCACAGCAGTGGCGTCGATTGAGGCGGCAAGTGGTTCGTCAGTACGACAACAAGCCGATCTTGGTTGCGGCTGGTGTGCTAGCGTTTGTCTTTGCTTGTATGTTTGTGACGGAGAGCCACGATGGCATCGTCCAGCATTTCGCAAATGGCACGTTGCCTAATGAAAGCGTGGGCCTGAACACGGGTGCCGGATTGATCGGCGCTTGGCTGGCGGCTTTGGCAGTAGCGTGGCTGGTGCTCTACGAAGTAGGGCGGATAGCCGGTAACGCTAAGGCGGGGCGCCTTCACATCCAGCTGGAAGAATTCCAGCAAGAACAGGAAGTGAAGGAAATCCGTCGTCGCCAGGCTAGGCAAGCTAGACAGGCACGCCGCGGCGTGTCATTGCCAAGAAATAGGCGGCACTAAAACTCATAAACCCCCGGATCGTTTTGGTTCGGGGGTGAGTTTTTTGTAAAAAATGGTTGCGGAAGCTAAAAAGGTTGTGGTATAATAGGATGTATGAAAAGGCGTATACAAAATTTTGGCATCTTGGGGGTATTGGCGATAGTATTAGGGGCTGCGGGTATTATAGGGGGTGTAGGAAATGTGAATGCGAAGTTGGAGTATTCGACTTCTTATGTAAATAATTTCACGATAAATGATTCGGTGTCAGTGACGGTGCCGGCTACGGGGTTAACGATTTCGGAGTTGGTGCCGGGGACAGCTAGCGACAGTGAGATCATCACTGTGAACGTACAGAGTAACAGTACGTATGGTTATACGCTGAATGTCACAGTGGGTAATAATACTGCTTATAACACAGATGAACTTTGGCATGTGGATAGAAGTGCGGCGACACCGGTGACGAACGTTTTTGATATGATTGGACTATCTGCAAATTATAGTAGTTTGAGTGATTTTACTACGCCGAATACTTGGGGCTATTCTTTCTCTGTGGATAGCGGAAATAATTGGTCTAGTTATAACGGTTTGCCACTTTATAACGATGGGACCCATACGGCTACTTTGAAAACTACCGGCGCAAAGACGGAAGAAGCTGGTGACGATATTCAGTTTAAGATTGCGGCAAAGGCTGGTAACGCTCAGGCGGCGGGTGAGTATAAAAACGTGGTGAACTTTAATGCCGTGCCGAATCCAAATCCGGGTTCATAGATTTCGTAAAAAATAGCCCTACGGGGCTGTTTTTTTGATGGATCTTTGGCGTGGGGTTGAAGTTTTGCGAGAGGTATGGTATAAGGAGGAGTATGGGTAAGAGTTTTTTCTTTTATGATTTGGAGACGTCGGGGCTGAGGGCGCGAGAAGATAGGATAATGCAATTTGCGGGGCAGCGGACGTCGTTAGATTTGGCACCCATTGGGGAGCCGGTGAATATTTTGGTGAAGATGACGGATGATGCGTTGCCAAGTCCGGGAGCGATTAATGTGACGGGGATTACGCCGCAGCAGACTTTATTGGATGGGCTGAGTGAGGCGGAGTTTTGTCGGTATGCGGACGAGGAGATTTTTACGCCGGAGACTATCGCAGTGGGGTATAATACGGTGCGATTTGACGATGAGTTTATGCGGGCGACTTGGTGGCGAAATTTTTATGATCCGTATGAGTGGGAGTGGAAAGATGGGAGGTCTAGGTGGGATATGTTGGACGTGGTGCGGATGGTGCGGGCGCTGCGGCCGGAGGGGATAAATTGGCCTTTTCGTGAAGATGGTGCGCCGACAAATCGGCTGGAGCTTTTGACGGCGGCGAATGGGTTGGAGCATGAGCATGCACATGATGCGCTTTCGGATGTGTATGCGACGATTGCGGTGGCGCGGTTGATCCGCGAGAAGCAGCCCAAGATGTTTGAGTACTTGTTGAAAATGCGAGAAAAAAAGGAAGTACAGAAGTTGGTGAATTTGGAGAATAAGAAACCGTTTGTGTATAGTTCCGGGCGATATGCGAATGAGTTTAATAAGACGACGGTGGCGTTTCCGCTGACGAGTTCGAGGAATGGGAATGTGTTAGTTTTTGATTTAAGATATAATTTGGAAGAAATTGACCCAGAAAAGATATTTCCGATCGTAAAAGAGCTGTGTTATAACAAATGTCCGGCGGTGGCGCCGGTGGGGGTGCTAGATGTGAATGACGGGTGGGGGAAGATTGGTCTGACGAAGGAGCAAGCGGAAGAGAATTTGAAGATATTACTGAAGCATCCGGAATTTGCGGAGCAAATGCGCAGCAAAAATGAGGAGCGGCCGGAGTGGCCGGAAGCGTCAGAGCCGGAGGCGGCGATTTATGAAGGTTTTTTGAATGAGCTGGACCGAGCGAAGGCGTCGGCGGTACGGGCGGCGTCGGCGGGCGTAGATGCAGGGGGCGCAAAGGTGGATGCTAGCTCTAAGTTGGCGGATTTTCATCCGGAGTTTGATGATGCACGTTTGCCGGAGTTGCTGCTGCATTACAAGGGGCGGAACTTTCCGTCAGCGCTGTCGGAACAGGAGGCGGAGGCTTATGAAAAGTATCGGCGGGCGAGACTAGAAAAACAGGCGCCGAAGTTTTTGGAAGAGCTGGAAAAAGTTACGGATGATTTTGTGCGGGAAGAGCTGATGCTCTATTTTCAGTCGTTACAGTAGCTAAAACTTGATAGAGGAGATTGCTTTCTTGAGGGCGTTGATGGATTTTTGGAGAGCGACGCCTTCTTTTTCGGAGAGAGTGAGGTCGAGACGGCGGATGACACCACTACGACCAATGACCGAAGGGAAGCCAAAGGAAGTATTAGAGAAGGGGTCTAGGGACGAGACGGCGAGAACGCGGTGTTCGTCGTTTAAAATAGCGTTGAGGATTTGAGCGACGCAAGTGGCGATACCGTAATAGGTGGCGCCTTTTTTGTCGATGATGTCGTAAGCTTCGTTTTTGACGAAGTCGGAGATGTCGGAGCGAACTTTGGCCGGCAATAATTCCGTGATAGGCTGGCCGCCGACGTCGGCGAGAGACCACAATGTTAGCTCGGTGTCGCCGTGTTCGCCGATTTGGTGGGCGTGGACGGATTTGGGATTGATGTCTAGATAGCTGGCAATGCGAGTCCTGAGGCGGGCGCTGTCTAAGACAGTACCGGAGCCGAGAACTTTTTCGGCGGGGAGACCGGAGAATTTGTAAGTGAAATAAGTCAGAACGTCCATAGGGTTAGAAACTACCAAGAAGATACCGTTAAAACCGGAAGCCATGATTTGTTCTATCATGCCTTTTAAGATATTGACGTTCTTTTTGAGAAGAGCCATGCGGGTTTCGCCGGGTTTTTGAGCGGCGCCAGCGGTAATGACGACGACGTCGCAATCACGGGCATCCTTGTAAGTGCCATGACTAATTTTGACATAGCTGGGAGAAACGGCGAGGGCGTCTCTTAAATCCATGGCTTCGCCTTCGGCGTCGCTAGCAATGATGTCAGTTAAAACAATTTCGTTAACAGCGGTGCGTTGGTTGAGCAGGGCGAAAGCGATGGAAGCTCCTACGTTGCCTGTCCCCACGATCATAATTTTGTTATTATCCATGTAATTATTATAGCATAAGCGTTATGGTTTGATATAATAAAAGTATGAAGAAGTGGATAGGTGTTTTAGCATTGGTGATGTCGGTGGTGTTTGCAATACCGGTGTATGCGGATGTGAATAATTTTTATTTTAGTGATTTTACGGGAGATTATTATTTAAGTAAGGATGCGGAGGGGATATCACATCTTAAGGTAGTGGAAAATGTGACGGCGGTGTTTCCGGATTTTAACCAGAACAAGGGGATTTGTCGGCAGATTCCGTTTACGAATCAAAATGGAGCAAATGTTACATTGCCGAATTTGACGCGTGAGAATATTAAAGTGACACGAAACGGGGTGGCAGAAGCGATTTATAGTATTGAAAAAGAGGGAAATTATTATGACGTTTGTACTGGTACGGAAGAATATGTGACGGGGGAGCAAGTTTATCGGTTTGAGTATGAATTTGAAAAAGTGGTGACGGATTTTGGTAGTTATCAAGAGTTATATTGGGACACGAATGGGAACGGAGCGAGGCAGAGGTTTAATAAAGTGACGGCTAGGGTGCATTTCAAGGATGCGGGGGTGTGGAGCGGTAAGAGTTGGTGCTATGTGGGGGAGTATGGTCAGAGTGGGCAAGATAGATGTAAAACTACGGAGATTAGTGATGGGGTGGAGTTTGTGGCGGCAAATTTGAGTAGCTATGAGAATTTGACTTTTGATGTGGAGCTAAAAGCCGGGAGTTATGTAGTGCCGGCGCCAGAGAAGAATTATACTTATGTATGGTTAGCAGTGGGAGTAGGGGCGTTGTGTGTAGTGTCAATAGGCTTGGCGGTGAGGAAGTTTTTGAAATCGCGAGAGAAAGAACAGTATTATAAGGGGCTTTTTGTGAAACCGGAATATCAGCCAAGCCGGGAGTATAGTTTGGCGGAGATGACGGAGATTTATTTAGGCAAAAAGAAGGATGTAAAGGTGGCGATGCTGCTAGAGCTAGCGACGGGGCGAAAGATTGAGCTACAAAAAGGCGAAAAGAAAAAATGGAGCATTTTGGTGAAGGAAGATGTAACGGGGGAGTATGCGGATCTTTTGGCGATACTGAACGGTGGGACGCAGGTGAAGGCGGGAGATACTATTGAGGTAAAGCGGCGTACGGCGGATAGCCAGCTGTTGACTTTGAAGAAAACAATGGAGAATAAAATTTTGGGGGATTTGAAGAAAGATGGGTTGGTGGAAGATAAATATAAGATGGACGGGGGAGTATCGGGAGTATGGTCGAGGATATTTGCGTATGAAGTGATAGTGATTGCGGCTAGCTGTTTCTTGTTGGGGGTATTGGTAGATATGGTGACTGCGGGTGCGAGCTATGGAAAAGTTATGGTGTTTTATGAAGGTTTTTATCCTACGGTGCTGGGAATGATAGCGGTGAGTACGGCTGTAATAGTTTATTTGAATAGCAGAGTACGAAAATATGCGGGCCATACTAATAAGGGGCTAGAGATGGCAAGATATATGGAGGGGCTGGAATTATATATTAGGATGGCAGAGGCGGAAAGGTTGAAATTTCTGCAAAGTGTGAAGGGTGCGGATACTTCAGCGACGGGGATTGTGAAATTGTATGAGAAATTGTTGCCGTATGCGGCAGTGTTTGGGTTGGAGGAAAGTTGGATGGCGGAGATGAAAGAATATTGCAAAGTAGAGAAAATTGACGAGCCAGATTATTTGATGCGGGAGTTGACGGCTTATGAGATTTCACGGATGATGCGTAGTACTGCTGCG
>JAZRAP010000057.1:0-21944 GCA_045634665.1 Candidatus Nanosyncoccus sp. | reverse complement strand
ACAAGTCTGGTATCAGACTTTTTTGATATATAAAAGGAGTAAGATGGCGAAAGTAACAAGAATAAAAGCATCAGATGGCCCCCGCAAGGAGGAGACGTCTGACGAGCCGACAATTACTCGTAAAAAAGTTGTCGTAAAAGACAAAAAAACCGAAAAAGCAAAACGCGAAAAAGTGAAGGCGGCTGAGAAAAAGGTTTCGGTCGAGCCTAAGAAAAAAGATGAGAAAAAACCGTTTTTCTTGATTGCGCCGTTCGTGTATCTTTGGCGATATGTTCGCGATTCGTGGATGGAGCTTCGCCAGGTGCGTTGGCCAAATCGTAAAACTACGTGGAAGATGGTACTGGCCGTGATTGTGTATTCAGCGCTATTCATGGTAATTATTTCGTTGCTTGATTTATTCTTCTCATGGCTATTTGGTTTAATATTAGGTAATAAATAGAAAGGATTTGATAAGCTATGGCAGTAAACAGATATGACGGCACTAGAGCGTGGTACGCGGTTTCCACCTATAGTGGCTATGAAGACAAGGTGGCGGATTCGATTAACCAGCGGACTGGTTCGGTAGAGATGTCTGGAAAGATTTTTGAGGCGATCGTGCCAAAAGAAAAGCAAATTGAGATCAAAAACGGCAAACGCAAGATCGTAGATCGGAAGATTTTACAAAATTACGTGTTGGTGGATATGAAATTGTCGGACGAGACGTGGTATATTATTCGCAATACCCCAGGAGTGACTGGTTTCGTGGGGACGGGGACACAGCCGACGCCGGTGTCAGAAAAGGAAATCACGAAGATTAAAAAGCGGATGGGCGTGGAAGATCCGAAATTCTCGGTGAAGTATGAAGTGGGTGAAGTGGTGTCGATCACGGACGGGCCGTTTAAAGGCTTTGACGGGTCGATTTCGGAAATTGATGCTGCAAAGGGGAAAATTAAAGTGATGGTATCGATGTTCGGGCGGGAGACCCCCGTGGAGCTCGATGCTTTACAAGTTAAGCAATTGTGATATAATATAATAGTTACGCACTAGAAAGGTTTTTATGGCAGAAAAGAAAGTTATTGGTAATTTGAAGCTCCGGATCCCGGGCGGTAAAGCTACGGCTGGGCCTCCAGTGGGTTCGACACTTGGTCAGTGGGGGTTGAACATGATGGATTTCATCAATCCGTTCAACGAAGCGACCAAGGATTTGATGGGCAAGAATGTGATTGTGCATATTCGAGTATTTGAAGATCGGACTTTTGACTGGAAGTGCCTAGGGCAGCCGGTGGATGATTTGATTCGAGAAGCGATCAAAATTCAAAAAGGCTCCGGCAAGCCAAACACTGATAAAGTTGGCACTATCACTAAGGCACAGCTTCAGGAAATTGCCGAGAAGAAAATGGATCAATTAAACGCAATTGATATGGAAGGTGCGATTAAAATCGTAGCCGGGACAGCGCGTTCGATGGGCGTAACCGTCGAAGAATAATTAAATAATTGTGGGAGGGCGGAAGCTCGTTTGTACCACAGAAAGGAAAAATATGGCCGAAGAAGAGGTCAAAAATAACGAAAAAGTTGAAGAGGTAGTGACTGAGGAAGTCGCGACCGAAGAAATAAAGGCCGAAGAGCCGGAGACTTTTGCGAAATCTGGCAAGAAGTCCAAAAAGCATATTGAGGAAGTAAAGGCGGAAGAAGAGCGCCAGGCACGCAAGGCTGAGCGCAAAGTAGCAGAGGCGGAAGCAGCTGCAAAGCCAAAAGGCGCTGCGCCGGTGACCCGCCCGAAACTAGAACGCCGGGGCAAGAAATACCAAGAAGCCGCTAAGCTAATCGAAAAAGGCAAAGTTTATGGCCTTAAAGAGGCTTTAGAGCTAGCCATCAAGACTAGCCCGGTGAAATTTGATGCTTCAGTGGAAGTGCACGCGCGACTTGGGGTAGACCCGCGGCAAGCCGATCAGAACATCCGTACGACTTTGGTATTGCCGAACGGTAACGGTAAAGAAGTACGAGTGGCAGTATTTGCGCCGTTAGATGTTTGCAAGGCAGCTAAGGCGGCTGGAGCAGATATCGCTGAGGACGAAGAGTTTTTGAAGCGGCTGGAAAAAGGCACGATTGACTTTGATGTGCTGATTTCGATGCCACAGTATATGCCGAAGCTTGGTAAGTTTGCTCGTTTACTCGGGCCGAAAGGCTTGATGCCAAACCCGAAAGCTGGTACGGTGACGACTGACGTCGAGAAAGCCGTAAAGGAAGCCAAAGCTGGTAAGGTAGAATACCGAGTGGACAAGCAAGCGATTGTGCATATTGGCGTAGGTAAGGTATCGTTTGGGGCAAATAAGTTGGCTGAGAACGCAAATGCCTTCTTTGATTCTTTGAAGGCGCAGAAGCCGACATCTTTGAAAGGTACTTATGTGAAGTCGGTGTATGTAACGACTTCGATGGGGCCGTCGATCCAAATCGAAAATCTCTACAACTAGTGTGATATAATAAGCTCATGGATATAATTGAAAATTTTCAGGTCCCTGAGCTTATTATTATGCTTGGATTGGGGTTGGCGGTGCTATTGTTTGGTTACCGGCTAAAGAAAATTGCTTTTTTTGCGATTTGGTTTTTGCTAGGTTTTTGCGGAGTAATGTATTTGATGCCAACGATTGAGCAGATGTGGCCAGAGGTGGCGACGACGGAGCTGTATAAGAATTTAATTCCGATTGCGGGTGGGCTACTGTTGGCACTGCTAGGGTTTTCGATTGAAAAATTGTGTGTGGGCGGGATTTGTTTTGCGATAGTGATGCTGGCGGCGGTGCAGTATTTTGGCACAGAGATGCAGACGTTGGCGATCGCGGCGGTAGTGGGGATAATAGCGGCGGGGGCGGCGGTGATGTTGATGAAGCCGGCGACGATTATTGCGACGGCCGTGGTGGGGGCGTATGCAATCACGATAGCGATTTTGGCTTTGGCGCCAGATATCAGCCAAGAGACTTATTATTGGCCGCTAATTGGGGGGCTAGGGGTGCTCGGCTCGGTGTTTCAGTTCTTTACTACCAAGAACGTCAGTTGATTTTTTCGCCAGAGTGTGATATAATGGGGATAGTTACCAAAGACAGTGGCGGAGTTTACTCTTAATCATGCCACCGAGGAAAATTTCTTATAAGTTATTTGGTGACGCTGTTTAACAACTAGCTAACTGAATTTTATCAAAAAATAACCAAAGGAACTTTTTATGGCAATTTCAAAGAATAAAAAGAACACATTGGTTGCTGATTTGACGGAGCTGCTTTCAAGCGCAAAAACTACCGTTTACGCCAAATACCAGGGATTGACGGTGGCGGAATTGCAAGAGTTACGTAAAAACGCTCGCGAAGCGGGTGTGAAAATCAAGGTGGTGAAAAACCGCTTGGTGCGCGTAGCGATGGGGCAAATCGCCGTTTATAAAGATACCGACACTACTGGTCTGACCGGGCAATTGCTTTACGCGGTGTCTGATGAGGACGAAGTGGCGCCGGCGAAAGTTTTGGCAGAGTTTGCCAAAAAACACGATGCGCTCTCGCTGGTGGGTGGCTTTAGCGATTTGGGCAAAAATTTGTCCGAAGACGAGGTCAAGGAGCTCGCGGCAATGCCGAGCAAAAACGAGCTTATCGCGCAGGTGGTGGCACAGCTTCTCTCGCCTGTCACCGACAGCATTTCCGGTCTTTCCGGTGGTCTGTCTGGGATTGTGTCAGGTCTCGAAGCTCACGCAAAATAAAGCAACCATATTATAATTAGAAAGGAAATATTATGGCAACTGATATCAAAAAATTGGCTGAGGAATTGGTGAAACTCACCGTTCTCGAAGTAAATGAACTTAAAAACGTCCTGAAGGACGAATACGGCATTGAGCCGGCTGCGGCCGCTGTGGCTGTGGCAGCTGGTCCGGCCGCTGGTGGCGAAGCTGCTGCTGACGAAGGCAAGTCTGAGTACGACGTCGTTTTGAAAGACGCTGGCGCACAGAAGATTGCCGTGATCAAGGCCGTGAAGGAAGCTACTGGGCTTGGTCTTGGCGAAGCTAAGGCTATCGTTGACGGTGCTCCGGCTACCGTGAAAGAGAAAGTCGCTAAGGATGACGCTGAAGCGATGAAGAAAGCTTTGGAAGAAGCTGGCGCGACGGTCGAGCTCGCGTAACTTTACGAAGTTAGCTAGTTGCGAAAAACCACCCGTGATGGGTGGTTTTTTGGTGTATAATAGTATATATGGAAGATTTTGATTATTTGGGAGCGGGGGAAGTTTATTTAGACGGTGCGTGCCAGAGTTTGCGGCCGCGGGCAGTGATTGAGGCGGTGAATAATTATTACACGAAACATAATTCTTGCGGTGAGCGGGTGAAATACAAATGGGGCGTAGAAACAGACGAAAAGGTGGAGGCGGCGCGAGACGCGATGTTGAGGTATCTGAAGTTGCCGAAGCGAAAATATAACACTTCTTTTACTCTGAATACGACTTATGGGATAAATTTGATCTTGTCGCAGTTGAAGGCTGGTGAGTTCAAAAAAATCATGACTAGTGAGATTGAGCACAACTCGCCGTTTTTGGCTTCAATAGCTTTTGCCCAGAGGACGGGAGTGCCGCGCGAAGTGATGAAGCGAAATGAGGACGGCTCGATCCCGCTGGATGATTATGATTTTGCCGATGCGGTGGTAGTAGTGAATAGTGCGTCTAATTTTGACGGACGAAAACTGCTGAACATCAAGGAGCTAGCCAAAACAGTGCATAAGGCCGGCGGGATTGTGATTATCGACGCGGCACAGACTTTGGCGCACGCGGTGGATGTGGTGAGAGGAGTAGAGGCGGATGCGATTGTGACTTCCGCGCATAAAATGTATGGGCCGTCGCTCGGCGTAATTGTTTGGCGAGATGATTTGATGGTAAAATTAGAGCCGCTGTGGCTGGGTGGGGGGATGGTGGACGATGTAAAGAAAGAGGAATATTTGCTGTCGGCAGAGGGGAAGGAACATCGCTATACACGGTTTGAGTCTGGTCTGCAGGCGTGGGGAGAAATCGTAGGGTTTGGCGCGGCGTTAAAATGGCTAGAAAAAGTGCCAAAATCAGCTTGGCGAGATTTTGAAAATAACTATGCGGAGCTGTTTGACTTTTTGCAGAGTTCGGAAAAAGTTCACCTAGTAAATACGATGGCAAATCCGACCATGTCGTTTTACGTAGAGGGGGTAGATTCGCATTTATTGGGTGCGGCATTGTCGCGCGAGAATATCATGGCGCGGACAGGGTATTTTTGCGTGCATTATTATTTAGATCATGTTTTAGGGCTGCCGCCATTAGTAAGATTTTCGCTCGGTTTGCACAATAGGCCGGAAGATATCGAAAAAGTAAAGAATTCACTCGAAAAATTGCTCAAATAATTATTTTGTGATAACATAAGTATATTATGGTGTGTATTGCAGCGTTTATTATTTTGGCCGTGATTGGTGTGTTTGTGGCGATTTTGTCGATTTTTTGGCCAAAGATTGGCAAGAGCTACTGGAAGATGTTTAAAAAATCCTGGGGGTGCTTGTGGAAAAAGGTGCGCCTGCAAAAATGCGAAACTGGCTTTAAGGAGGACGTAAAAAATACGCTGCTAAGCCGAGTAGTAATTAAGCATCCGAAGTGGATGAAGCCGCTTTCGGTAATTATTGAGATATTGGCGGTAGTGATTGTGATTGTGGCGGTGTGGGCGATTTTGACGGCGCTCAAATCGTTACTGGCGCTCTGGGCACTAGGGTCTTGCAACGTGACGAAGCCGTCGGCGTGCTCGTTGGGAGCGGAAGTTTGTTCAATCGATGAAAGCGAGCCGACTAATGCATTGGAAGCCACGGGGCGGTGGTTCACTGAGTGGGGAGAGATTTTTGCGGCGATCCCGGATAAATTCCGGACTTATAACGCCGAGGATTACAATTTTAATTACATCACGGTAAACAGTGACGCTGCGGACAAGCCCGTGGTGGTGGACATATTTGATCCTGGTTGTTCAGTGTGCATGCAATCGTATCGCAACCAAAAGGCGGCAGGCTTCTTTGAGGATCACAATGTGCGGATGGTGCCTTTTGCGATCCAGGATGCGGACGATACTTATAAGTTTAAGAATTCGGAAGTAGTGGTGCGATATATGTTGGCGGCTGAGCAGGTTAAGACTGGGCTAGCGCTTAGTTTGATTGATCATATCTTTACCGATAAAAATCAGGATGGGATTAGTTACCAAAATGTGTTTAACGAGGACTATTCGCGCGAAGAAGCGGCAGCGAAGCTAGAAACATGGTTGAAGGATGCCGGAGTGGATGACGCAGGCATAGCCGAAATTCGCAAAATTGCTGACTACGACGAGACTACGGCCAAGATGCAGGAAAACCGAGAAATCATCGAAAAACAGATAAATGTGCGGGGCATTCCAACGATGATCTATGACGGGAAAAAGCATACTGGGCTGTGGAAAGCAGAATAGTATTTATGTAAAATTTACAACATTTTGCACGTGACCGGTGTTTTTGTGGTGGAAAACTTTAGTGGGCTATTCTTGACTTTACTGAGCAAAAGGTATAATATAATATTAATACTATATATTAGACAGGATGCGAGGTGATGTCTGAAATACCAGAAAAACAAATAAAAAGATTGCGCAGCTTGCTAAGTGAGGCTGAGACTAATGTTTCGGCAGCAAAAGAATTGTTGATTTCGATTTTGGGTGACGGCGAAGTGATTTCGGCTCCGCGCGATACGGTGGTTTCTAGTCCGGATGGAAAGATTATCGAGGGAATTTTTGACGGACAAATCATGATCGGGCCGGACGGCAAGAATTATCCGGTGCCGGCCAACTACGCTTCGAAATCGAAATTAGTGGAAGGCGACATTATGAAGCTGACGATTACGGAAGATGGGAAGTTTTTGTATAAGCAGATCGGGCCAGTAGAACGCAAAAATGTGATCGGGACTTTGACCCATCATGATGATAAATATTTCGTAGAAGTGGCTGGCAAAGAATACCAAATTTTGTATGCTTCGGTGACGTATTTCCACTTGCGTGAGGGTTCACAGGTGTCGGTGACAATTCCGGCAAAGAACGAAGATGCGACATGGGCAGCCGTTGAGGCAGCGCTTTAGATGAAGAACCTATATAGACGGTATAGGCCACTAAAATTAGACGACGTCATCGGACAAAAACAGGTGACGGAGACGTTATCTGCCTCGCTTAAGCAAGGGAAGGTGGGGCATGCGTATTTGTTTATCGGGCCGAGGGGGACGGGCAAGACATCGGTGGCGAGGATTTTTGCGCATGAGGTGAACGGCTTTAAATATGAGTTGGAGGATGATTATGTTGATATTGTGGAAATTGATGGGGCGAGCAACCGCGGGATCGATAATATCCGAGAGCTGCGAGAAAAGGCGCTAATTGCCCCGACTAGCGGCAAATATAAGATCTATATTATTGATGAAGTGCACATGCTGACCAAGGAAGCATTCAACGCGCTTTTGAAGACACTAGAAGAGCCGCCGGCGCATGTGATTTTCATCATGGCGACGACGGATGCTTATAAGGTGCCAGTAACGATTACTTCTCGGGCGCAGACTTATACTTTTAAGCTGGCCGAGGCCGACGTAATGCTGGATTTCTTGCGGTCGGTAGCGGAGAAGGAAAAAATCAAAATCAGTGATGAAGCTTTGGAAATTGTCGTAAAACGGGGCGGGGGGTCGTTTCGGGATTCCTTGTCACTTTTAGATCAGCTGTCTACTCTGTCGGATAAAGAAATTACAAAAGAGATGGTGGTGGAGGCGATGGGTCTGCCGGAAGACGAAAAAATTGCCGAGATTTTGGATGAGTATGTTGGCGGGGATATTGTAAAAATTACAACCGTTTTGAAAGATTTGTTGACGACGGGCATAAAACCAGAGACCTTGGTGGAAGAGATGGTGGCGACGATTGTTGTAGACCCGAAGCCGGAGTTGTTGCCTTTGTTGGCGAAGTTGCCGGAGGTGAGAGAGCCGTTTGCCGAAGCAAAGCTTTTGGTAGCCCTTACGACTGGTCCTACGGTTGATATCGCAAAACCCATGTTTCGTCCGGGGCCGCGTCCGGCCGGCCCGTCGCCACGGGCGGCCGGCGCTAATTCTCGCGCTGCCGCGCTCCGCAATGCCCCGGATCAAAACATAGGTTTTGCTTCTGAAACCCCTCGAAAGACCATAGCCAGATCGCCTGAAGCCAAAAACACTGGCTTTGATATCAATAAATTCTCGGAAACTCTAGCGGAAGCGAGTGAGGTTTTATCTAAGCAGCTTATGAAGTGTGAGCGGGAGGTGCGGGGCGGGGTTTTGCACCTTTATCCGCGGACGAAAATCATTAAAAATATCCTGGAAAGCAAAAATAATAAACGGATTTTGCTGAACGTAGCGGAGGGTACGCAAATCGAGATCCACGAAGCGGGGGAGCACCCAGAATCGGCGACGAAAGATGAAACTTTGAGTAAGATTTCTGATATAATGGGAGGAGAGGTAAAAAATGATGGAGGAAACGACCCGTTCCAGTAATGGTGGTAGGATACCGCCACAAGATGTCGAAGCGGAAAAATCGCTGCTAGGTGCAATGATGCTGTCGGACGAAGCGATGGCAGAGATTTTGACGATTATTAAACCTGATGATTTTTATGAAAACCGTCACCAAACGATTTTTGCGGCAATGGCAGAACTTTATGACCAACATAAGCCAATCGATCTTTTGACTTTGACGGCAAAATTAAAATCGCAGAAGAAGTTGAAAGAAGTTGGTGGGGCGCCGTATTTAACGGAGCTATCAAATTTCGTACCAGCGGCGGCGCATGCGAAAGCTTATGCCGAGATTGTGGAAAAAGCCTCGACGCGGCGAAAGTTAATTAAAGCTGGAAATAATATTGCGGACAAGGCTTATGCCGAGGATGCGAATGTGGATGATTTGGTAGGTGAAGCCGAACGAGAGCTGTTTGAAGTTTCAGACAAAATCGTGAGGAGTGATTATGTGGCGATGGATCAGCTGCTAGCGGATGCGCTGGAGCGTATTGCGGAATTGCAAAAAAATAAGGGGGCTCTCAGGGGGCTAAAAACTGGCTTTGTGGATTTAGATAAAAAAACCGCCGGTTTGCAAAAAGGAGATTTAGTGATTATCGGGGCGCGGCCGGCAATGGGTAAGACGACTTTTGCGCAGAATTTGGCCTATAATGTCGCCAATATTAATAAAAAAGGTGTTTTGTTTTTCTCGATGGAGATGGCGGCCAATGAAATCGTAGATCGGATGATTTCGGATATTGCCGACGTGGACAACTGGCGAATGCGGACGGGGAATTTATCGGATGAGGAGTTTTCACGGATTGGTGATGCGCTGGGAGAAATTGATGAGCTGCCGATTTATATTGATGATACGAGCGCGATGACGATTGCGGAGCTGCGCAATAAGGCACGGCGGGCGATGCATGATCACGGGATTGGCGTGGTGATTGTGGATTATTTGCAGCTGATGGCTGGCTCGGATCGTTATGCCGGCAACCGCGTGCAGGAAGTGACGGAGATTTCGCGCGGGCTGAAGATTTTGGCAAGGGAATTGGAAATCCCGGTGGTGGCGTTGGCGCAGCTATCGCGTAACGTGACGGGGCGAGACGACCCGCGACCAGTGTTGTCGGACCTCCGGGAGTCAGGGTCGATTGAGCAGGACGCCGACCTTGTAATGTTTTTACACCGAATAGACTATTACAAAAAACCGGAAGAGGAAGACACCAATATCACAGAACTTTTGATTCGTAAGCATCGGCATGGGGCGATTGGAGTGATTGAGCTTTACTTCGACGGGGAGAAGTCTAGGTTTATGTCGCTTGATAAAACTCATGAATAATGTATAATTGTTAGTGTGAAGAAAATTATCATTTCTAAACTTTTTTTGTATCGACATCGGTTCGTAATCGGCTATATTGTGCTAGGTTTAGCGTTCGTGGTGATGTTGTTTATGATGCCGGTGGTGGCGCAAGCAGGGTTGTCTGAGGCAGAAATTGAATCAGCAACCAGTTCGTACTATCTAGGCAAAGAGGGGATTTTAAACGGCGATTTGGTGGACTTGCCATACCGAGTAGTGCAAAAATTTTCGATTATGATTTTTGGTTTGACGCCTTATGCGATTAAACTACCGAGTATTTTGGTTGGTTTATTGCTTGGGTTTCTGTTGATACTGCTGCTAAACCGCTGGTTTAAAAATAATGTTTCATTGCTAGCATCATGTTTAATCGTGCTATCGACGCCATTCTTGTTTTTAGCTGGCTCGGGCACGCCGTTGATTATGTTGGTGTTTTGGCCGACGTTACTGTTGTGGCTGGGGTCAAAAATTCAAGGCGAGAAGCGGCCGAAGCCGTTGTATAGCTTTATGTTTGCGATTGCGATGTTGCTTTCGATTTTTACGCCCTATATGATATATTTTGCGGTATTTTGCGTGTTGTTCGTATTGTTCCAGCCACATCTAAGATTTATTTTGAAAAAATTGCCAAAATTGCCATTAATAGTGGTGTGCTTGATTTTGATTGCTGGATTTACGGTGCTGGGAATAAGTATTTATCATCATCCGGAAACGATTTCCGAATTATTATTTACTAAAGATTTCCAGCCTGGCGATTTCTTTGGTAACATCGCTACAGGGTTAGCGCCAGTGTTCTCTTGGCATAATACGGTGGAGAGTGTGTTTCTCTCGCCCCTGATTAGTTTGCCGCTATTTGCTTTAGCTTTGATTGGGCTGTTTTCAACTACTAAAGGGTTTTTCGCTTCGCGAAATTCGATTGCGACGATTTTGTTGGTATTTTGTCTGATCATCACTGGGTTTAACCCACAAGCAGTGATTTTCTTCATCTTACCATTTTCGATTTTGGTAGCGCATGGGTTGAAATACTTGTTGGAAAAATGGTACGGGTTGTTCCCGGAAAATCCCTACGCGCGAATTTCGGCGATTTTGCCGCTATCGGTTTTATTTGGGCTCATGATTATTCCAGGGCTTTTGCAATATATTTACGGCTATAGGTATAATCCTAATATTGCCAACGAATTTAGCTACACTCTGGAAGTGACACGAGAGAATTTGACAGATGAATATTTCTTGGTAAACGAAGATTATGATTTTTATAAGATCTTGGAAGAATCTACCGACATAAAAGTAACGGACAAAGTAGAGGGCGAGCGATTGGCGTTTTTGGGCGAGCCGGAGAAAGCGCCGAAAGATTATAAGTTGGACAGAATTATCACCTCGTCGATGCGAGAAAATTCTGATATAATATATGTATATCAACACGTAGAGGAAAAAGAAGGAGAATAATATGGGCCAAACGATGGACCAAATGAAAATGATCAATCAATTGCGTAAAGCGCAAAAAGAGTTGAAAAATGAAATTGTAGAAGTAGAAGCCGGCGACGGGGCGGTGGTGGTGCAAATTAGCGGGGAGTTAAAAGTCAAAAAAGTAAAGATTGACCCGGGAAAAGTTGATTTGAACGATATCCGCGAGTTGGAGCGCTGGATCGAAAACTGCATGCGAGATGGTTTTGCTAAGGCACAGGAAATTGCCACAGATAAAATGAAGCCACTGATGGGCGGACTAGGTAACCTCGGTATCGGCGGGATGTAAAAATGCTGCCAGCGGCATTGAATAATGTAATTGAAGCTTTGGGACGTTTGCCGGGTGTGGGGCCGCGCACGGCGGAACGGTATGCTTATTATTTGTTTCGGTCAAATCCTAAAGTTTCTGAAAATATTGCGGAGACTTTGGCGGAATTACATACAGGCGTAAAGTCTTGCCCGATAACCTTCGCCTTGATTGACGCAGATGAGGAAGTTTCGTCGTTTTATTCTGACCCGACGCGGGATAAATCTACTGTGCTGGTAGTGGAAGAGCCGCTGGATATTTATGCTATCGAACAAACACATGGTTATAAAGGCACCTATCATGTGCTGGGTGGGGCGATTTCGCCGATTGACGGAATTACGCCGGAGCAGCTGCACATCGGAGAGTTAATCAAACGCGTAAATGATGATAATGTAAAAGAAGTAATTATCGCGACTAATCCATCGGTGGAAGGGGAATCGACGGCGCTACTGCTCGATAAATTGTTGCATGAACAAAATCCGACACTAAAATTAACAAGGCTTGCGCGCGGATTGCCACTTGGCGTTGATCTATCCTATGCGGATCAGATTACGCTTTCGGCAGCTTTGGAAAACAGGACTGATTTATAATTTTTCTAGGGCCTTGAAGTCCACCTTGGCGAGTTTGGTCTTGGGGAGCTCGTCGATGAAACGAATCTCGCGAGGGATCTCGTATTTGGCAAGGTGTTTTTTGTAGATACTGTTTAGCTCTTTGCGGACGGCGCGTTCGGAAGCTTCTGGAGCTAGAACAGCAAAAACTACTACTTTTTCACCACGGAGCTTGTCTTCTTTGCCGACGACGGCACAACTGGCAACAGATTTACATTTTAAGGTGACGTCTTCGATATTGGCGGGATAAATGTTGTAGCCGTTGGATACGATCATGCGCTTGAGGCGTGCGCGAAAATGGA
This sequence comes from Candidatus Nanosyncoccus sp., assembly GCA_045634665.1. GTDB lineage: Bacteria > Patescibacteriota > Saccharimonadia > Saccharimonadales > Saccharimonadaceae > Nanosyncoccus. The sequence goes on along the minus strand of JAZRAP010000057.1, from coordinate 9,407 downwards.
AAAGACCGTCTTTGTCAACGTAGCCAATGTCGCCGGTGCGAAGATATTTTTTATTGCCTACTTTGATGAAAGCCTCGGCGGTTTCTTTAGGCTTGCCTAAATACCCCTTCATCACGGAGAGGCCGCGGACGACAATTTCGCCGTCCTCGCCGATGGGGACTTCTTTGCCGGTTTTGGGGTCTACGATAATAACTTCATTATCAGGAATAGGGTAGCCAATACCATCTGGGTCTCTGGCGACACTACGGGGCGAGAAAATGAAGCCGCCGGAGGCTTCAGTGAGACCGTAGCCGTTCTCGATGATGGCTTTGGAGCCGTGGGCTTTCAAAAAATCATTGATGATTTCTTTAGATGACATGCTAATAATGTCACCACCGGAAACGACGTATTTGACATTTTTGAGGCCGTCTTTTTTGAATTTGATTTTAGTAAGATAATCAAAAACGGTGGGGACACCTACGAGAATGTCTACTTTGTATTTAGTAATGTAGCTTTTGAATTTTTTGGGATTAAACTGGGGGATAAGGAAAGTGCGAGCGCCAAAATAAAGTGGCATGTGGATGCAGCAACCAAAGCCAAAAGCATGGAAATTAGGCAAAAATGCCATAAAGGAGTAGTTGGGCTTGAACAGTTCTGGGACGAGATATTTGGCACCGAGGGCCTGGGCGTTGAAATTGAGGTTAGAAAGGACGATACCTTTGGGCTTGCCGGTGGTGCCACCGGAATACATAATGATGGCGCTGTCGTTTGGGTTTACTCTGGCGTGAGGATTGCCAACGAAACGATTGGCCTTCGTGAGGAAACGATCCCAAGTAATGACGTGCTGAGATGTTTTGACGTGATTTTTGCGACCTTTGGTAAGTTTGTAAATAATGCGCACCAAGCGAGCCATAGAACGGGAAGGGGAAACTACAATTAGTTGTTCGATGTCGGTATTTTTGATGATATTTTCGACTCGGGGATAAGAAACGTCGATACAAAGCATGATTTTGGAATGAGCTTGGTTGAGGTAATCTTCGATTTCCTTTTCGGAAGAAAGGGGGTGGATCATGTTGGCGACGGCGCCAATCTCGTTGACGGCGTAAAGCATGTAAATGGCTTCTGGGGTGTTAGGCATGCAGATACTGATGTTTTCGCCCTTTTCGGCGCCGATGGCTTTTAGGGCGGCGGCAACGCGGTTGATTTTTTTGATCATTTCCTTGTAAGTGATCTGGGTATCGAAATATTCGAGAGCGACGTTGTGGGGGTATTTGCAGCTAGCTTCGTAGATGGCGTCATATAGTCCACCGTCAAAATATTCGATATTTTCCGGGAGTTGATCAATATATTTATATTTGGCGCTTTCGAGCTTCATGTCGAGCTTGCGTAAAGTGTTTTTGAGTTTGCGATAAATAATTTCTAGAGGCATACAACAATTATATCATGGCAGAAAAAATTGTGATATAATGTGGATATGGATAAGAACTTCAAGGTGAGGGTGATAGTGGGACTATTTTTATTCGTGGTGGCACTGATCGCGCTTTACACTTTTGATGCAATTCCGTTTAGAATTTTGTTTGGATTGTTCGCCTTGGTGTCAGCGATAGAGCTTTTGAGTTTTTTCAAGCGGCGGTGTAAGTTCGAAAATGTAGTACTAGCAATTATAGAGCTAGTATTTTTGGTTTGTAGTGTGATTTTTATAGCCCGGATCGATGTAAACCATTTTTGGTATATTATTTTGGGGGTGCCGGGGTATGATATCTTTGCATATTTATTTGGTAAGCTGTTTGGTGGGAAAGTGTTTAAAAAATCGCGACCGTTTCCGCATATTTCAAAAAACAAAACTTGGGAGGGGACGATTTTGGGGATTTCGATGGCGATGGGGATGGTAGCTGTCTTGATGGCGACGGTGGGGAACTTTGCGACAGATTGGATGTATTTGCTATGTGGGCCGTTGGCACTAGTGGGGGATTTGTTTGAGAGCTATCTGAAGCGTAGATTTAAAGTGAAGGATTCAAACGAAATTTTGATAAAGAAGCCGTTGTTTGCAAAACTAGAAATGATAGTGGGCGGTTCGGAAGGGCACGGCGGATTTTTGGATAGAATTGATTCGACAGCGTTTGCGTGTAGCGTGTTGTTAGTGATTTCACTATTGGTGTAGAAATTATTTGATGAGCTTTTTGTAGCCTTTGAGGAGGTAGTCGGCGCCGGAGAAGATGGTGAGGGCGAGAGCGAGATAGAGGGCGATGTTGCCGAGGATGGTGAAAATCTCAACATTGGTGATGAGGTTTAAGAGGATGATGATTAGGGCGGTCATCTGAAAGGTAGTTTTCCATTTGCCATAAATGGAGGCCGAAATGGTAATGCCTTGGCGGGCGGCCATCATACGCATGCCGTCTACAGCAAAATCGCGAACCAGAATAACGGCAAAAACCCAAAGGGGGACGACGCCCAGATAAACAAGCACGAGAAAAGCAAGATTGACGAGCATTTTGTCGGCCAGAGGGTCGAGAAAGGCGCCGAGGTCAGTGACGATTTTTTGTTTACGTGCCCATTTGCCGTCGATAAGGTCAGTTAGCGAGGCGATAACAAAAATCACAAGCGCGGTGATTTTGGCCCAAGTGTCGGGCAAAAGGGCAAAAATTACAAAAATGATCGACAAAAGCATACGCAAGATCGTTAGGATCGTGGGGCCAGTGAGCTGGGCGGATCCTGCCGTCTGTTTTTTGCTGCTCATACCACTTTCTTTCTGTGTTCTACTTGCCAGGCGCGGACTTTGGCGAATCTGGCAGCGAGAACGTCGGTAGACCATTTGTCGCCGAGCATGACGGTTTCGCTAGGTTGGAAATTATGGGTTTGCATAGTTTCAGTCAGTTTGGCGCTGACGGGTTTTTTAGCCCACCAAACGCAGTCGATTTTCAAAGGTTCGCAAAATTTTTGCATCATTTTTTTGCGGCCATTATTAGAGATGATGACGATTTTGACGCCGGCCTTGCGACAATCTTCAACCCAGTCGTAAAGTTCGTCGGCGGGTTCTTTTTCGGAATGTAATCTCAAGGTGTTGTCTAAATCGCACAACAAAAGTTTGACGCCTTCTTTTTTTAGTAATTCCGGGGTGACGTCTTCGAATCTTTCAAATTTTCTGTCTGCGCGAAAAACACTCATGTAACTATTTTATCATGATATAATTATTATATGTATAATGTTTTTACGGAGTTTTTGAAAGACAAGCAGCGGATTTGCGTGATTCAGGCGGAAAATCCGGATGGGGATTCTCTCGGCAGTGCGATCGCACTAGATTATTTGTTGAACGGCAAAGAGATTTCGTTGTATTGTCCAGTAGATATCCCACGGTATTTGCATTATTTTGAAGACTGGTCGCGAGTGACTAATGGGTTTGACTACTTAGCAGATGGATATATTATTGTAGATACGGCGGCAAAAGTATTGCTGTCTAAATTATTGGATGATGCGGCGATTAAAAACCGCCTATATGGAGCGCCAGTGCTAGTGATCGATCATCACGAAACAGAAGATGACCTTGATTTTCCGCATGAAGCAATCATTGAAATACGGCCGTCCTGCACGGAAGTAATTTATCGAATTGCGAAAGAGCAAAACATAGAAATCAACCAGCCGGCGGCGGAAGCGATTTTTCAGGGTTTGCTGTCCGACACTTTAGGACTGACTAGTGCTAGCGTGACGGCAGAGACTTTTGAAGTAGCGGCAGATTTAACAAAGCTCGGAGCTTCGGTGGCGGTTTTGGAAGATCGGCGGCGAGAGTTTATGAAAAAGTCACCGCGGATTTTGGACTATAAAGCGGATTTGATTAAGCGAGTAGAATATTCTTTGGACGGAGAATTGGCAACAGTGCATATTCCATGGGAAGATATTCGGGAATACTCCGATGAATATAACCCGAATGTCTTGATTTTAGAAGAGATGCGGCTGGTGGAGGGAGTGAAAGTGGCGGTGGCGGTTAAAACTTATCCGGATGGAAAAGTAACTGGTAAAATTCGTTGCTCGTCCGATGCGGCAGTAGCGGATAAAATCGCGGGATATTTTGGTGGGGGCGGACACCCCTATGCGGCCGGATTTCGAACTTATGATACGGATTATATGGAGGTGGTAAGTGAAATTATCAAAATAATGCCGGAGGTGCTAAATGAAGCTAGCGAAAACGCATGACTACTGTGCTAGTAAAAAACCAAAACTAACTGTGGTGATGATTCATGGGATAGCGTCCGACTCGCGAACTTATGACCATGCTTTGAAGTTTTTGGAAGAGCAAGATACTTTGAAAGATGTGCGGTTGGTGACTTTTGATCTTTTGGGGTCTGGGGAGTCGTATGCGGGAGATGAATTGAATTATGATTATAATGACCAGCTTGAGGCTTTGCATAATTCGATCGAGGAGCTACGGCTCAGCACGCCGCTGGTGCTAGTGGGGCATTCGCTGGGGACTTTTATTGTAACGCGCTATGCTGATACTTATAAAGATGCGGTGGCGGAGCTGATTTTGATTTCGCCGCCTATTTATACGCCGGGAGATTTTGCTCATCCGGAGTTTGCGGAGGGCGTGAAAATGTTCGAAAAACTGGTGGGGACTGGCAAACCTGGGATTTTGGAGACAAAGGCTTTCCGAAATTCTATGGATGGGATCGTGATGGATAAAAACAATTATGCGGTACTAGCGAATATAGATGTGCCGGTGGTTTTGATTTATGGCGATGAAGACCAACTGATTGCGTCGTATAATGTGCCAGGGCTTTTGAGAGAAAATCCGCGAGTGACGGCAATTAAAACAGTGGGGCGACACGGAGTCGCAAGAGATAAATACACGGAGCTGGCAAAAGTTTTGGAGGGAATTTTGCATGCTTAAAATATACAATACGGCTACGCGAAAGTTGGAGGATTTTAAACCGCTGGATGAGGTGGTGAAAATCTATACTTGCGGCCCGACGGTTTATAATTTCCAACATATTGGAAATTATGCGTCGTATATATATTGGGATTTTTTGATTCGAGTTCTGAAAGAGAATGGACATAAAGTGCGGCGGGTGCTGAATTTTACCGATGTGGGGCATTTGACTTCGGACGAAGATTCCGGCGAAGACAAGATGGAAAAAGGCGCGGCGCGCGAGGGCAAGAGTGTATGGGAAGTGGCGGAGTTTTATGCGGATGATTTTATGCGAAATTTTCGGGCGTTGAATTTACTGGAGCCGGAAGTAATAGCGCGGGCGACGGATTATATTGCCGAAGATATGAAGGCGGTGGATTTGATGACGGAGCATGGGTTTACCTATGAAACGCGTGACGGAGTGTATTATGATACTTCTAAGTTTGAGAAATATGCTGAGTTTGCGCGGCTAGATTTAGCTGGCTTGCAGGCGGGGGCGCGGGTAGGGTTTTCGGATGAAAAACGAAATGCTTCGGATTTTGCGGTATGGAAATTTATCCAGCCGGGCGAGAAACACGCCATGCGCTGGGATTATTTAGGGCGGCCGGGCTATCCGGGTTGGCATTTGGAGTGCTCGACGATTATCCATAAAGAGCTGGGGGAGCCGATTGATATCCATACGGGAGGAATTGACCACGTGCCGGTGCACCATACAAACGAGATTGCGGAGACTTTTGCGGCGTATGGGTGTGAGTTGTCTAGGTATTGGCTGCATTGTAACTTTATTACGATTGACGGAGAAAAGGTGTCCAAGTCGCTGGGGAATGTGTATACCTTGGATGATTTGGTGGAGCGAGGGTTCGCGCCGATGGATTTCAAGATGTGGGTGCTGTCAGGGCATTATCAAGGGACGAGGAATTTTACGTTTGAGTCTCTGGAGGCGGCGCGGGCGCGGAGGCTGCATTGGCGAAATCGGATTGCGCTGTGTTACCAAAGTTGTGAGCCGGAAAATACTGGGGCGTTTGAAAAAATAGTTGACGCCGTGAATAATAATTTAGGGTTGCCGGAGGCGTTTGCCATAATTGATAATTCGGAGCTGGATTATAGTGATTGGCAAAAAGTGGACGAGTTGTTTGGGCTGAATTTGATCGAGGATTCGCCGGAGATTGATGATGAGCTGAAAATGTTGATTGAAGATCGGCGTATTGCGCGCGAAAACAAAGATTGGGCCGAATCTGATAGGTTACGCGATTTGTTGGCCGCGCGAGGGATTAAAGTTGTGGACACACCAGACGGGACGGTTTGGGAGTATCTTCAGTAGCTAGACTCGTCAAGAGTGTCGCTAAATGCTAAAAAATATGTTATAATATGTTTTATGCTAGTTTCTAACTACAGTTATGATCTACCAGAGGAGCGCATTGCTAAATTCCCGCCCGAAGAGCGCGGTTCTACACGGCTATTAGTTCTGGATCGTAAAACCGGCGCTATCCAAGATTCTTTCTACCGTAATTTAGATGAGTTTTTGAACCCCGGTGATGTTTTGATTTTAAACGACACTCGCGTTATGCAGTCGAGGTTATTTTGCACACTTCCAGACGGCCGCAAGCGCGAACTAGTAGTATTAGAAAAACACGGCGATGAGCCGCAAAAAGTCATGTACCGCGGCAAACTCCACGAAAAGGATGTTTTGAATATTAATAATAATCAAATTTTTATCAAAAAAATCTTAGGTAATGGCATCGCCGAAGTTGAAAGCGATACAGATTTAAGTGAGCTAGCCGAAAAATACGGCACGGTCCCACTGCCGCCATATCTACATCGCGAGGCAACAAAAGACGACAAAACTAGATACCAAACCGTCTGGGCCAAAAACGACGGATCCGCTGCCGCCCCGACCGCTTCTCTTAATATGACGGAAGATTTGTTGGAACGGCTGCATCAAAAAGGCATTGTCATCAAATATCTCACTCTGCACGTTGGGCTAGGCACTTTTTTGCCTATTCGCAGTGATAAAGTTGAAGACCATCAAATGCATTCCGAATGGTTCCATATTCCAGAAGATACCATAGCTGCCATCAAAAACGCCAAAAGAGTCGTGGCGCTCGGCACTACAGTCGCTCGCACTTTAGAATATTATGCTGAAACTGGTAAAACTAGCGGCGAAGACGACATTTTTATTTATCCTGGGTTTAAATTTAAGATTGTCGATGCGCTCATCACCAATTATCATGCTCCGAAATCCACAGTATTAATGTTGGCAGCCGCTTTTGCTGGTTGGGAGCATCTCAAGAGCGCCTACGATCATGCTATCACCGAAAAATATAATTTTTTAAGCTATGGAGACTCAATGTTGATATGTTGATTTTTGATATTATAAAATCAAACAATTTGGCTCGCGTCGGCGTCATCCATACCCCCCATGGCGATATTGAAACTCCGGCTTTTGTCGGCGCCGCCACTCGTGCCACCGTTAAAGCCCTTACCATGGAGCAAATGCGCATGCTTGGTTCGCAGGCAATTCTAGCTAATACTTATCATCTCATTCTTGCGCCCGGTGCGGATTTAGTGCAAGAGGCTGGCGGCTTGGCCGAGTTTAGCAGTTGGCGTGGCCCTACTTTCACCGACTCGGGCGGTTTCCAGATTTTTTCCTTACCCGATGTTAAAATTTCTGAAAATGGCGCCAAATTTAAATCTCACATCGACGGACGCAAATTCGAAATGACTCCAGAATCTTCCATGCAAGACCAATGGAAAATTGGCGCTGATATCCACATGGCTTTTGACCAACTTGCCAAATCGGAAAAATATGATGATATGAAAGAGGCCATGGAACGCACCCATCGCTGGCTCGACCGCTGCGTTGATGAGCATCGCCGCTTGGCAGGCTCCGCCGAGACAGAGCAATATCTTTTTGCCATAGTTCAAGGTGGCGACTTTTTGAATTTGCGCGCGAAGTCAGCAGAATACTGCGCCAGTAAAGATGTCGATGGTTTTGGTATCGGCGGCGTTTTTACTGCTGATGGCATGGACAAAATGCTCCAGACCGTCTGTCCGATTTTACCGGAAGATAAGCCGAGACATCTTCTCGGCATGGGCCAGGAGCCGATCGATTTATTCGTTGGCGCTGAAAACGGTTGCGATACTTTTGACTGCGTCGGCCCTACCCGTATGGCTCGCAATGGTTCGCTTTATACCCTGGATGGTCGTATCAACATCAAAAACGCTCGCTTCAAACACGATTTTACGCCACTCATGCCGGAATGCGATTGTGAATGTTGTAAAAATTACAACAGAGCCTATTTGCATCATCTATTTAAAACTGACGAAATCACCGCCAAAGTCCTCGCCAGTATTCACAATGAGCATTTTGTCACAAAAACTGTCGCCAACATCCGCGAACATCTCCTTGCCGGCACTTTTCAGGAATACAAAAAATCTTTTCTTACACGGTATTACGGTATTGACAAAAGCGCTAAATAAACATATAATTTTAGACATAAAGAACACCAGCTCTAGGGGCTAGTGTTCAAGGTTGGTTGACTAAGCCTTAAGGCTTAGTCTTTTTTCTTCGGCGACTTCTTCCGTCGGCGGATGATGATACGTAAAAGGTTTAGTTCTACGATCATTTAAACCATCTCCCTTCTGGTAGCCTAACTATCCTAGACTAGTCGTTTAATGACCACCTCACACGGCACGAGCTTTCGCTCCTGCCTTTTGGCCCACTAAACTCCGAAGCCAACCCGCCGCTATTATATGCACACCAAATACTAAATTACAACCCTAACCCACTGGAATTTTGTGCATGAGCGTTTTCACCTCTGGAAAAATTTCATTATTGCTTGCGCCTATCTTAGTGAAAATCCAGTTGCAAAACTGTAAAATTCAGTTATAATAGTAAGTGCAACAGTTTAGAAATTTGACATTGGAGCCCAATTTTATATTAGGGTACTCTTCAAATCTATGGATGGCATCGTAAGGATGTTTAGGATTTGAGGAGCACTCCAAAGATTTCTAGACTGTTGCACCTTGCGGTGCCATTTTTGTATACGCCTTTTCAAAAAGATGGCACCGCCGGGGTTTAATAAAAAGGCATTAAAAGGCGTAAAAGTGAGGCAAAAAACATGAAGGCAAAAGTCAAATCATTCTCGGCAATAATCGTTACTTTATTATTTATATTCATAGGCGTTTCTATGCATTCTAGTAATTCTTCAGCCTTGGAATACCAAACCAAAGCCGGCGTGAACTTCACCCTTCTCCCTTCCATTAGCGTATCCCTATCCTCTGCCTCATCAACTGGTTCTGCAGGCTTAGTCATTAGTGATCTATTACCAAACACCAGTAGCGATAGTAATGAAATAATAGTTAATGTAGAAAGCAATAATAGTACTGGCTATGTACTTAATAGTAGTGTAGGTAATAGTAGTACCTATGCTTCTAACCTAGATAATCTAGTTAATACAGCATCTAATAGCTATAAGTTCACTAATCTAGCCCTTGATGCAGATCTAGCTAGTATAGACGATAGTGA
>JAZRAP010000056.1:0-2184 GCA_045634665.1 Candidatus Nanosyncoccus sp. | reverse complement strand
TGTTCGATCAGCCAAGCGGAATTGATTTTGATGCCGTCATCGCCACGGCGGATAGGGATGCCGTTGCTCTCGGCGGCTTCGGCGTCAGTTTCGGAGAGATAGATGTTTTTAAAGAAAGAACCGGCGGAAGCTTTTTCGGAGGGGTCGGGGAGCTTTTCGGCGCGGATGGCGGAGACGACGGCGCGCATGCCGGCAGGACTAAAGTCGGTGAGGGCATGGTCGGACATGAAAGTTTCGATGGAATTGTAGAAAGGACGAGGTATGACGCCGACATGGAGCTCTAAAGTGATGGAAATAACAAAGTAACGGCCGTATTCGGTAGTGTTGAGGAGGCTGTGGCGGTAGGAGAATTGGAGTTCGTCGTGGGACAGAGTTTTGACAGAGTCAGTTTGAGTGTCGAAAACTTCGATTTCGGTGAGGACGTCGGAAATTTGCTGGCCGTAGGCACCGATGTTTTGGACGGGAGCAGCGCCGGCGAGGCCAGGGATTTTGGACAGGGCTTCGATGCCGGTGAGACCTTTGCCGCAAGCATACTCGACGACGTGATCCCAGTATTCGCCGCCCATGATTTTGAGGCGGAGGCCGTTTTCAATGGGCTCTTCGAACATGCCTTGCATGCGGTTGATAATGATGACGCCGTTGAAACCTTCATCGCGACCGATGGTGTTGGCGCCGTAGCCGAGGACAAAAGTAGGGAGTTTGAGCGTGCGAGCAAAGCCGTAAGCGTCGGCGACATCGCGAGGAGTTTCGACTTCTAACACGTAGCGGGCGGGGCCGCCAAGGCTCATAGTGGTTAAACTGGAAATTAAGATATTTTCGTTTAGTCTCATACGTTTATTATAGCACACGGTTGTAATTTATTTTGATTTATGATATATAGAGGTGCAGAAGTAGGATGCAATAATAGCAAAATAATGTATAATATATACAGAAAGGTAATACTATTATGGCAAAAAAGGATGCGGTGGAGAAGAAAAATACTAAAACGACTGAGGATGGGAAGAGCGAGGCGCTGAAGCTGGCGATTTCGCAGATTACGAAACAGTTTGGAGATGGCTCGATCATGAGACTGGGAGAAGCGCCGAAAATGGACGTGGAGCTGTTGCCTTCGGGGTCTTTGTCGCTAGATTTGGCGCTGGGTGGGGGTTGGCCGAAGGGGCGAATTATTGAGATTTATGGGCCGGAATCTTCGGGCAAGACGACATTGGCACTACATGCGATTGCGGAGATGCAGAAGCAGGGTGGGCAGGCGGCGTTTATTGATGCGGAGCACGCTTTGGATCCGGCCTATGCGAAAAAAATTGGGGTGGATACGGAAAATTTGTTGATTTCGCAACCGGATAACGGGGAACAGGCGCTGGAAATTTGTGAAACTTTGGTGCGGTCTAATGCGGTGGATTTGATCGTAGTGGACTCGGTGGCGGCATTGGTGCCACAGGCAGAGATTGATGGCGATATGGGCGATGCGCAGATGGGGCTCCAAGCGCGGCTGATGTCGCAAGCGATGCGGAAGCTGACTGGGATTATCTCGAAATCTCGGGCGACAGTGGTGTTTATCAACCAAATTCGGATGAAAATTGGGGTGATGTTTGGCAATCCGGAGACGACGACGGGTGGGAATGCGTTGAAATTTTATGCGTCGGTGCGGGTAGACATTCGGCGGATTGGGCAGATTAAAGACGGGGATAAAATTGCCGGGAACCGGACGAAGATCAAAGTGGTGAAAAATAAGATTGCGGCGCCTTTTAGGACGGCGGAATTTGACATTATGTATAATGAAGGGATTTCGAAACCGGGGGATGTGTTGGATCTGGGGGTTTCGTATGGCGTATTAGAAAAAGCAGGCGCGTTTATCAAATATAACGGTGAGACTCTAGGTCAGGGTCGTGAAGCGGTGAAGAAATTGTTCCGAGAAAAACCGGAGTTGATGGCAGAGATTGAAAAGCAGGTGCGCGAGCGGGCTGCGGCAGAATAATGGAAATATATAAACTAAGTGATGATGTTTTGGGGAAAGCATTATCACGGACGGCTTCGCCTGCGGATGTTTTGACGATTACGGATTTGAAACAGGGGGTAAAAAATCCGAATCGGGTGAATGTGTTCGTTGGTGGGAAGTTCGCCTTTTCTTTGGATGTGGCGCAGGTGGTGGATTTTAAGCTAAAGATTGGGCTGGAGGTTTCGGAG